>JAFRTK010000122.1 GCA_017427165.1 Clostridia bacterium | reverse complement strand
GTCATCACGGGAGCGACCAGGGCCGCCAGCAGGGTGATGGATCCCTCAAACAGCAGGATCGGGATGGCGGAGAAGGCGGCGCCCTTTCCGAGGGAGGAGGTCATCACGGCGATGATGATGAAGTCCAGCACGGATTTGACAGCCAGGGTGGAATAATCCCCGGAGATCCCGTCCTGGATCGCGCCGACGATGGCCATCGCGCCGATGCACACCGTCAGGGAGGCGGTCACGAAAGCGTTCACGAAGCCCTTGTCGCCCTCGTTGCCCGTTTTCCGCTTCAGCCATTCGCCGAAGCGCTCAAAACCCTACTCAATTCCGATCAGCTCGCCGACAGCCGTTCCGATGGCCAGGCACAGTACCACCAGCATGGATTTCCCGCTGAGGAGCTCGCTTCCGTCCACGCGGAGCATGCCCTGCATCGCCCCGGCAATCGCGATAAACAGTACGCTGATGCCGCAGGCCATCGTCAGGGAATCCTGCTGTTCCTTTCTGAACAGTTTGCCGGTCAGGTGTCCGGCCAGTCCGCCGGCGATGATCGCCGCGCAGTTGATAATCGTTCCAAGTCCTGTCATGGGGCTGCCTCTTCCTTTGGATAGTTGAGTCCCTTTTCTATTCTGCGGGGGCAGCTGTTTTTCCTTTCCGTCACTTTCCCTTTTCCCATTCTTCGCGGGTAATCAGGCAGGTGTACTCTCCCGATGTCTTTCCGGTCCTGGGGTATGTGCGGGTGCCTTTGTCATCCACGCACTTCATCCCGATTTTGCGCATCACGCCGAACGAGGCTGCGTTGTTGATGTCGCACTGGGCATACACTTTGTCGATTTTCAGGTTTTCAAACGCGAAATCCAGCACCGCGGAAGCCGCCTCCGAGGCGTATCCCCGGTTCCTGTAATCCCTGTGGATGATCCATCCCAGCGTGGCATAGGACCGGTCCGCGCTGTGCCCGAGATCGCAATCGCATCCGCCGATGATCTTTCCGTCCAGGAGGATCACAAACTCGAAATTCGTCTGGTCATCCGACTTCCACTCCTCCGCGTTTTCCTTTACGAACCGCTCCGTTTCCTCAAACGTTTCATTCGGGAGGAAATACATCATCGTCAGGTTCGGATCCCCGGCATATTCGTGGATTTCCTTTTCGTCGCCGGCCTGAATGGGCCGGACGGTCAGCCGCTTTGTTTTGATTTCCATTTTTTCCGTCCTCCGCAGTTATGCTGCAGTTCTTCCTGCGATCATCCCCGTGATGATCAGGATCGCGGCTGCCGCATACAGCACGATGGCCAGCCGGTTCGGGATTTTTCGGATAAAACGGTCGGTTACAATCGTACCGGCTCCGAGCACAAGTCCGATGATGATCATGATATTCATATCCTGCTTTTCTCCTTTCACCTGTCCCGGTTTTCCATCCCGGTGGAACGGAAGGACTATTTTCCCTTCCGCTGCCGTCTGATTTCAGCATCATACTTTATCAGACACAGGCTGAAATAGCAATTCAGCGGAACGGAAGCCCCCGTTCTTTTTTTGCGTTTTGACAAAATAACAGCGTTTATTTTTCCCACCGGGTCATGTATTTTGACCTTCTTTGATGTTATGCTTGTTTCACGGTCAGGGAATGGCCGCAAGAGCAAAGGAGGATGGAAACAATGACCTGCCCGTTCTGCCATGGAGAGATGCAGCGGGGTGTAATGTCCGGCGACGGCCGCACCGGGGTGTTCTGGAAGGCCGGAGAGCGAAAAGCGTCCCTGGTGGACCAGGTTGTGGGCATCGGGACGGTCAAGGCCGCAAAGCGCAGGCTCGGGGCCTTCACGATTGACAACGCTTACTACTGCGCCGCCTGCAAAAAGATGATTTTTGATACGGAGATCGGGAGGTAAAAACCATGCTTCTGTCTGCAATCATGATCGGACTGGTCCTGGGCTTCCTGTTCTTCAGGAAAACCGCCCTGCCGGAAGGAAACACCGGAAGAAATGAACCGGCCGTCCGGACGGTGAAAGCATCCGTTGACGGAAAGCCCGTTCATTCATATATATCCAACGACTGAAAAGGAGGACAAACACATGGCAAAGAGCTTTATTGAGGAACTGACCGGATACCGCGTCAAGGTGGAAAAGGACGGAAAGGAAATCGTCAACGTACCCGGCATCCTGGCCTTCCCCATCCTGCTGGCCGCCCCCAAGGCGGGCATCCTCGGCATGGCGGCCGCGCCGCTGCTGGGCTGCAATATCCACCTGGAGAATGAAACCGGGAAGGAAGTGGATATCGGCAAAGCTGTGAAGAACGCGGCGGACAACCTGGAAAACGCGGCCCGGTCCGTGAAGGAAACCATCGAAAAGGCCTGGGATGAGCTGTCCGCCGATGATCCGAAAGGCTGCCCCTTCGGCATGGAAAACGAGGACGAGCCCGCCGGGGAAAAGCCGGAGGAGGACATCCCCACCATTGAGGTCAAACCGGACGATACCGACCGCGAATAACACTCCCCCAAAAACGGCAGCAGGCAGGATCTTTCCTGCCTGCTGTCTTCATTTCTGTGCGGCAATTTCCGTCTGGGCCTGCTGTGCGGGGAACAGCTCCATGATCTTTTCGGTCAGGGCCAGCTCCTTCTCGCTCATGTCGCTGATCGGGCTCAGGTCCAGTTCCCTGGCCCGCTGCGCCACCTTCACGGCCGTTTCCCCGGCCAGGGTGGAGACGAGCCGTCTGGTTTCCGGGTTTCCGGTGGCCAGCTCGTAGGCGATATTGTGGGTAATCCACTGGGCCTTCATGAAGGCCATATCGCCGTAAACGGCCTCGTCGTAATTCTCGTTCTGCATGATCACCTCAAGGATCGCTTCCATTTCGGCTTCGTCGGTGATCTTCAGGGACTCCCGGATGTTGATCGCGTAGTTCTTCTCCTTGGGGGATTTGTAGAAGCACACGTTGATCTTCTTGCTCTGGACGTAGCCCCAGCCTTTCCGGTAGACGTTCACGGTCTTCTCGTTGTACTTCTCCCGGGCCTTCAGCAGTTTCTGGGCATAGTCGGTTTCGGTTTTTCCGTTTTCGGCGTTGGCCGCGGAAACGGCCATTCCGGCCAGCATGGCCAGCACCGCCAGCG
Source organism: Clostridia bacterium (assembly GCA_017427165.1). Taxonomy (GTDB): domain Bacteria; phylum Bacillota; class Clostridia; order Christensenellales; family Aristaeellaceae; genus Aristaeella. Next base: position 2,186 of record JAFRTK010000122.1, on the reverse strand, counting down.
CGGCAATCAGCCGCAGGATGATTCGGCTTGTCATTTCAGTTGTTTTCTTCTCTCGCGCCAGTCCGGCATATACCGGTCCAAAAACGCCTGGAATTCCTTTCCGTGGTTTCTGACTTTCAGGTGAGTGAGTTCGTGGAGAATCACATAGTCGAGGCACTCCAGCGGTTTCCGGGCCAGCTGCAGGCTGAGCCATACCTTCCGGGTGTTCGGGTTGCATGTCCCCCAGCGGGTTTTCATGTTCTTCACCTGCCAGGAATCACAGCGCAGGCCGGTTCGTTCCTCCCATACCGGCAGGCGCCTGGCGGCTTCGGTCTTCAGCATTCCGCGGTACCACTCGTTCACATGGGCTTCCCGCTGCTCCTGCGTGCAGCCCGGCCGTGTGGTCAGCATGGCGGTCTCCCTCTCCAGCGACAGTCCCCACCGGGTGCCCTCCGACACCCGCAGGATATACGTTTTCCCCCAAACCTCCAGTTTTTCACCGGAGACAAACCGCATTTCCGCCGGCCGGCATGCTTCACGCTCCCGCATCTTCTCCTGCTGCTTCCGGATCCACTCCGCCTTCGACTCCGCGAAGGCGAGGATCACGCTTTTCGGCAGCAGCATGGGCGCGGAGATTCGTACCCGCCCGTCCGGCGGGAGCACTGTCAGCCGCAGGGTTTTCATCCGTTTCCGGACAACCTCCGCGGGAATCCCGTCAATCTGAATGACCATTTCCGCTCCTTATGTTCCTGGGTTATGGGTATTGTAGCGGTTCAGGCCTTGATATTCAAGGGGTGTTGCAAAGGAAAAACCAAAACCGTACATCTTTTCGTGAAATCGAACGCAGGGACGGTTCCTTTCGTTCGATTTTTGAACTAACGGGGACAGTGAAACGATAGGGACAGTCCCTATCGTTTCACATCTCTCTTTTGCCATTTTCACAGTTCCGGAACCTTCACCAGGAGCAGGTCCGCTGCAGCATCTCCGTCTGCCCCTGAAACCAGCAGCGATGCCGTCGCCCACAGGCCGTCCGGCATGGGAACCAAGTGGTAATCATATCGCACATCCACGATGCTGTCCGCGTCTGTGTACTGCCCCAACCGTTCAAAGTCTTCCAGCCCGATGTTCAGCGTCGTGGTCCCCAGGGGCTTTCCACTCTCATCAAACCAGCGGAAAAGCAGCGGGGCGTCCTGGACCGTTTCATCCGGTTCCGTATCCCCGGTATGAAAGAAGGCCGCAATCTTACCGCCGAACCGGACCAGCCCGCGGCAGACCGTCGTTTCATCCTCCAGGCCTTCTGTCCCCGTCCACTGGACTTTCCCCCTGCGATCCAGCTTCACCAGTGCATTCAGGTACCCTGCCTGGTTGAAATCCTTCAGCAATTGTAATTCCGACTGTACAATGAGGTATCCCCCGTCTTCCGCCGGAACAGCAACCAGGAAGCTGCCACCCTCTGTGTCCGTTCCGACGCTCAGCGACTGTTTCCAGATTAATTTGCCACGGAAATCCCTCTTCTCAATTGCCGCCGCATGATAATCCTTCTGATCCGAAGCGCCGAACAGCACCAGGCCGTCCTTTTCTTCGATTACGCCGCAGCCCTGCAGGTTCATGTCCAGTCCGGTCATCTGAGTGATCCGGTTGCCTTTCCAGTCGAGCAGATAGTTCGTCTCTCCATTGTTGCGCTGATCCGCAAAAACCATCCGGCTTGATGTCAGGAAATTATGATATGCGCTTTCGGGTACCGGAACCGGAATGTCCTTTCCGGCCGGCTCTCCTTCCGGGGTAAAAAACTGCAGGGTAAAGCCGGTATCCTGTTCGTCGCCGTTATTCCAGAGAACCGCACCGATCCGGCCGTCCGCGAGCACTGCCGCGCCGATATAACTTGCCAATGGAGCGGCTTCATCCAGATAATCCCAACTCACCGTCCGGTCCGGATTCAGGCACAGCAGCCTCGGCAAAGATTCAGCGCCTTTGCCTTGCCGGTCCGCCATTCCTGCCAGCAGGACCCGCCCGTCTGCCAGGGTTCCCTGGTATTTCACGTCGGTAAAGGCATAGTCACTGATATCCACAAACTCTTCTGCGCCTGCCGTTCCGGCCAGCATGGCTGCGCACAGGCACAGCAGCAGGATCCGGATCATCTTTCCGGGATGGTTGTTCCGTTTCATTGTTCTTCCTCCTGATCCCCATCGCTTCACGGTTCCGGAATT
>JAFRTK010000121.1 GCA_017427165.1 Clostridia bacterium | reverse complement strand
CATCAGGGTCGTCTTTCCGCATCCGTTTTCCCCGAGCACCGCCAGGATTTCTCCACGGTATACATCCAGGTCAACGTGACGGTTGGCAACCACCGGTCCGAATCTTTTGGTAATTCCCCGCATCTGAAGGGCTGTCTGCTTCTCCACGGCTGATCCTCCGTACGTTTGATGGTTCATTTTATCATAAAAGCACACGGACTGCCACACTGAAATAGTGGCAGTCCGTGTTCCGCTTTACCGGATTGGGCAGGCAGATTGAAATCAGTTCAGGATTTCGATGCCATCGATATCGATGTCGAAATACGGAGCGCTGCGCATTTCGGATTCATGGAAGTATCCATCCGCAATCGCTTCGGTTTCCGGAACAAAGTCACCCATGTCATCCACATCGGCCAGATAAGTGGTCAGCGCTTCGCCGCCCACTGTGAAAGTGGCTGTGTCATACACCTTACGGGTACCGGCCAGCAGCTCGGCCTTGACTTCTTCAATCTTGGCCACAGTACCCTCCGCAGCAGCCTGCTCGTTCACATCAGTCAGCAGCACGGAATCAGTCTCGATGGTGCCGGTCCAGTCAACGGCAATCGCTTCGCCGGCGATCCGCTGCTCGATGATGTATTTGAAATAGGGCACCCAGTTGATGCGGCTCGCCACGATGAAGGTGTTCGGGCACTTCTCAACAGTTGCCATGTTGTAGGAAATGTTCGGGATGCCAGCTTCTTCGCAGGCAGTGGGAGCTCCCCAGGAGTCAGCATGCTGGGAGATCAGGTCGCAGTTGGCAGCGATCAGCGCCTTGGCAGCAGTCTTTTCACCTTCTTCATCGTACCAGCTCTGGGTGAAGATTACCTTCATCTCAACGTCGGGAACAATACTCTTGGCGCCCAGGTAGAAACTGGTATAGCCAGACTTTACTTCTGCATAGGGGAACGCGCCGACGTAGCCCATCAGAGGCTTCTCGCCCTTCAGATTTCCGGCTTCCTGGATCTCCTTCAGCTTCAGTCCGGCAGCAACACCAGCCAGGAAGCGGCCTTCGTAAATGGAAGCGAAAGCATTGTGGTAGTTGCTCAGTTTCTCAGTATGAGCCTTGGTGCCGGTCGCGTGGCAGAATTCAACATTCTCGAATTCCTTCGCGGCCTTGATCATGAAATCTTCATGACCGAAGCTATCGGCAAAAACGATGTTGAATCCATCTTCAGCCAGTTCAGCGGCAGTGTCATAGCAGGCTTCAGATTCCGGAATACCGGAGATGATCTTGATCTGATCCTCTGCCAGTCCCAGTTCCGCAGCCGCTTGCTTTACGGCATCGATAAAGTTCTTGTCGTAGGTGGAGAGTTCATCGTGCAGGGTAATCACACCCAGTTTGATGTCTTCCTTGGCGATTCCGTCCGCCAGGGAAGCTGCGGCGGTCAGGCACAGTACCAGGGCCAGGACCAGAGCAACGATTTTCTTCATGTGGTTTGTCCTCCTCTTATTTGTCCTTGGAGTGGGGTTATATTGGATCAATCGTCATCCGGGCGGAGACGGATGACTCCGTTCTCAATCCCGTCCACGATTGCCAATGACTTAAGATGTACTCCGGCTTCCCGCAGCTGGTTTCCGCCGGGCTGGAAGCCTTTCTCCACAGCGATTCCGACACCGACAACAGTCGCTTTCTGCTGCTCGCACAGGCTCATCAGCCCGTGGACCGCCTGCCCGTCCGCCAGGAAGTCGTCAATGATCAGCACACGGCTGCCGGCCGGCAGGTATCGCCGCTCAATCCGGATGGTATTGTGCGTCTTGTGGGTAAAGGAGTAAACCGGTGCCTGCACCGTCTCGTTGTTCAGCACCGCGGTCGCGCTCTTCTTCGCGAACACAACCGGAAGATCGCCCAGTGCATGGGCTGCCGCCACTGCCATGGCGATGCCGCTGGCCTCCACCGTCAGGACCAGGTCCGGTTTTTCATCGCGGAATTCCGCCGCCCACGCTTCACCCATGGCAAACAGCAGCCCCGTGTCAATCCTGTGGTTCAGGAACATATCCACTTTTACGATATCACTGCCGATTCCCTTGCCCTGACTGAGTATCATCTGGCGCAACGCTTCCATGGCCCGGCCTCCAAAACACGAACATTCCATCAAGGATGGGTAAAATTATACGATAAAAAACCGAATATTCAATAAAGAATATATTCCAAAAGTGTTAAATATAAGCCTTGTTTCCGGACGTCTGTTTTCCTTTGTGGTTTGGGCTTTTCTGTGGTAGAATACGGGTACTTACGGGAAAGGAAATGACCGTGTTGAAGAAACTGCTGCTGATTGTGAACCCCAATGCCGGCACACGGCAGGCCCACCGCCTGCTGCCGGAGATGATTTCCGCGCTGACTGCGGGCGGATACCTGGTCACTGTCTGTGTGACGGATAGAAACGGGGATGCGTCGGCCTTTGCCCGGGATCATGCCGGGGATGCGGATCTGGTCGTTGCCTGCGGCGGGGACGGAACGCTCAACGAGGTGGTCTCCGGCCTGCTGTCCGGCGGCCACACCACCCCGGTCGGCTATATTCCTGCCGGCAGCACCAATGACTTCGCCGCGACGCTCGGCCTTTCCCCGGATCTGCTGGCCGCCTGTGAAACGATATGCGGCGGCGTCCCCCGCAGGCTGGATATGGGACGTTTCGGGGCGGACCGGTATTTCTGCTATACCGCCTCCTTCGGTGCATTCACCAGCGTTTCCTGGTCCACGCCGCAGAATATGAAAAACATCCTTGGCCACGCCGCCTATATCCTGCAGGGAATCCGTTCCCTGGCGGACATCCATCCGATCCATATGCGGATCACGGCGGACGGAACCGTCTATGAAGACGATTACCTGTTCGGGGCTGTCTGCAATTCCACCTCGCTCGGCGGAATCCTGAAGTTGGAAGACAATCAGGTCGATATGAATGACGGCCTTTTCGAAACCCTGCTGATCCCCTTTCCGCCGAACCTGGGAATCCTCGGTCAGGTCATCGGTGCGCTTACAGCCGGCAATTATGAGGATCCGTCCCTGGTCTTCATCCGGGCTTCTTCCTTCACCTTTGAGGGGGCGCCGGAACTGGAATGGACCCTGGACGGCGAGCTGGCCACAGCCATCAATCCGCTGTCCATTCAGAACATACACAACGCGGTTCAGCTGATCTGCTGAACCGCGCCGTTATTTTCCCGGGTGCCTGAATGGTACCCGTTTTTCTTTTTGCCGGATTTGCCGTGCTTATAAGCCCTTCATGCGTTCCATAATCCGTGTGGTAATGAACTTTCCGAATGCGCTCTGGGCTTCATACTCCGCTTTTGCGCCGTCTCCGGTAAAGCGCATTGTGCAGGGGCTTTCTGCCGACCATTTGTCCCATTGCGGCAGCGACTCCCCGTTCAGGTCCTTCCCGTTCGGATTCCCGCTGCGGATGAAGTTGCAGAAATAGTCGCACATCTGCCGGGCCAGGTCATAATGGCGCCCGGTGAATGGCCGCCAGCACTTGGCCAGCGTCTCAAACCAGAACCACAGGTCCGAGGAATGGAAGGTACCCGGATTGTCCCATCCCGGAATATCCGGATCGAAGCAGTAGCAGTATCCGCCTTTCCCCTGAGCCGCCTTGTCACTGAGCACGCCCTTCACAGTGCAGTCGATGCCGCTGACCGGCGCGTATCCCTGTCCCGGGAGAACCTTCCGGCTTTCCGGAGTCTGCAGGAATTCCCCGGCTTTTTCACCGAACAGCCGCTTTGCTTCCGCCTCCAGGCCCTGTTCATCCTTTGCATCAATGGTGTTCATAAATTCCGTGCTGGTACTGCCGGCCATCATGTTTACATCCACGCACTTTCCCTGCCGGTACAGGGCGATCGGGTCGCCGACGCAGAAGATGTCGTCCTGCACCGTGAAGAACGGAATGTGTGACTCCATATATTTCTCATAGCTGCGCTGCAGCGTTACCGCGTCCATAGCCCGCGCTTCCTCCAGGTTCTTCACCCCGAGGTAAGCGAAAAAGTCTTCGCCTTTCTTTTCCGCGTCCCGCAGCAGCTCCGGCCGGCCGACTTCCCGGCGGAAGTACGGATCAAAGATCATTGCGCTCATCACGACGGCGTTTTTAAACAGCCCGCCGTTGTCCGGGCATGCCACCTGAGACATCACGCTTCCGCCGCCGGCGGATTGGCCGGCAATGGTAACCTGTTCCGGGTCTCCGCCGAAGGCCGCGATGTTATGCTGCACCCAGCGCAGTCCGGCCTGCTGATCCAGGTTGCCGAAATTGGCCGGGGCGTCCGGCTGCTGCGCGGTAATTTCCGGATGGGTCAGGAATCCCAGCGCGCCGACCCGGTAGTTGACTGTCACAACCACGATTCCGCGCCGGGCAATCCGTTCTCCGTCAAACTCCATCTCCGCCGGATATCCGCACTGCAGCCCGCCGCCGAAGAACCATACCAGCACCGGCTGTTTCTCATCCGCGCTCTTCGCGTTGGTCCACACATTCAGGTACAGGCAGTCCTCACCCATTGCAATCTCCGGGTCCACATGCCACTCCCGGCAGTAGATGTCCGTCCCAAGTCCGGGAATCCACTGCATGGAAATCGGCGCAAAGCGGTAGCATTCCTTCACACCATCCCAGTTTTCGCAGGGCTGCGGTGCCCGCCAGCGGTTCTTTCCGACCGGCGGTGCGGCAAAGGGGATTCCCTTGAATGCTGTAATTCTCGGATCTGCCGCTTCAATTCCGCGCACCCATCCGTTTTCTGTTTTCACCTGTCTCAGCATGGCTGATCCCTCCTGGCTTTTTGCTCTTATATTTTCGCCTGGTACACACCGTCTCCGGTCTTTTCCCATACCGCATACGGTCCGGGAAGCGCAGTCGCACCGCGTTCCGCGTCAAACCGGTCTTCCCGGCTGGCAGCATCCGCCGTTACCTTGCGGACATCCCCCGGATTCCGGATCAGCTTCAGCCGTTCGGCTTCCCCGCGGAATCCGAATGGACCTTCCTTTGTTTCCCGGAATGTCACACTGCCGGCTTCCGCATCCACGTCGATATCGAACCAGCCGTTCTGCCCTTCCCGGTCAAATCCGCAGAATTTCTGCCACGCCGGCAGGTTCAGGCAGACCTCCGGTTCCGGATACATCACCCGCAGGTATCCGCCTGTCATCCGCACATACAGGTTGCCTTCCACCTCGTTGTCCCGGGTAGGCAGGTCGACCGCTGCCTCCCCGCATTCATAGAAGATATTGTTGATGATCTTCGCGTCCCGTGAAGTCCCGCCGCGTTCCAGGCCATGCATGCGGAACGGGACCGGCTTCAGGTAGTACCCGCTGTGCCTGCACCGGCCGATCAGGTTATGGGCAATATACAGCCGGTCGGTCCCTTCTCCGTAAACGCCGTAGCCGTTCACCACGTCATGCTCCCGCAGCTTGTACCATCCGGAAGATCCCGGTTCCGCCGGCACCTTGGCCGGGTCAAACCGGCCTTCCACGTTCCAGATGATATTGTTGTCGATCAGGTTGACCCCTTCCCGGGTGCATTCGATAAAGATGGCTTCCCGCTGCTCGATTCCGTCCAGGAACAGGTTGCCGGTGATCCGGTTGTTTTCATTTCCGCAGTCCAGCCACAGGTGGTCCGCCCGAAAGGTGTTCCGGAACACATTGTGCCGGATCAGCCCGTTCACGCTGTTGTGCAGTTTGATCGCGCCGGCTTCCCAGCTCAGCTCCATCTTCTGCCAGCCGGTGCCCTCGATCACATTGTTCTCGATCAGCATCCGTTCCGAGAACATCCCGGCAATCCCGCATACGCCGGCATCCCGGATCCGGCAGCCGCGGATCACGCTGTAGCCGATGATTTCGCCCGGCGTATGGGTGTGGTGCCAGCACTCATTTCCGACGTCGATCGCCACACCGTTGGACCAGTTGACCTCACAGTCCTCAATGATCCAGTGGTGTCCGCGGTGGGCGGAGATAGCGCCGCGCTGCGGAACCGGTGCGCCGGTCGCCGCATGCTCACAGATGAGTCCCTTCACCCGGATATAGTTCAGGAAGGGCTTGTCCGGCGCGAAGCACTGTTCACGGACCGTCACCTCAATCCGGTGCTCCCGGGGATCCGCGTCCCCGGCCAGGCGGAAATGCACCTTCATGCCGTTCGCTTCCACCCAGTAGGTGTTGTCCTCCCGGCCCATGCCATTGTACAGCGGCACCTGGCGGAGCGGTTTTCCGTCGCAGAAAACGCATCCCCGCCGGTTCAGGTAGGTGGTCATATCGGTTTTGTCATACTCGATGAACAGCCGGTCATGCAGGATGTTCACAGCACAGAACGGGTTGTATCCCCGGAACAGGTCCGGGTCCAGGTCGTACTCCCAGACCCTGGGTTCTCCTTCCGGTACTGGACCGGGACCACGGAACAGCATCCAACCCTCGCTCGGAATAAAATCCGTCACTTCCTCGGAAGCGCGCAGGATCACATCCCCGTCCCCGTATGCTTCATATGAAACCATATGCTCCGAGTCGGTTCCGCCGTATGCCGGCTGTACACATTCCCGGTAAATTCCGGCATGGATGCGTACCCGGGTTCCGGGTCCCGCCTCCGCCGCAGCCCGGCTGATGGTGCGGAATGGTTTGCCTTCGCTGCCGTCATTCTCATCCGAGGCATTCGGGTCTGTATTGCTCACAAACAGTTCCCGCTCCCATACCGGTTCCTTTTCCCAGAATTCATATCTCTGTCCGTCCGGCAGGATCGATGAGGGGTCTTTCCGTGTCATAGGCAAATCCTCCTTTTCATCAAAAAAACGGGCACCCCGTGAGGAGTGCCCTTCGGGGTTCATGCGGTTGGTTTGAATCCCAGGGGTTCTGTCCGTTATTTTCCGTATCCGGTTTCGAATGCTTTCACGTTCATTTCCATGAACTTCGGGTTGATCACCTTCTGCAGGGCAGCCATCCACTTTTCCTTCGGGATGTCCGTGCAGGCGGCAAAATGGCCCATCAGCACAATATTGACTGCCTTGGCGCTGCCGGCTTCAAGTGCCGGTCCCAGGGCGTCAAAATCATCAATGTCAAAACCCTTTGCCTTCAGCTGGTCCAGCACGTCCTCCGGATATGCCGCGGCGCCGGTAATCACGGGCATGGGATCAATCTGCTGCGTATTGACGATAATCTTGCCGCCTTTCCGCAGGCATCCGGCATACCGTGCCGCTTCCAGCTTCTCAAAACTGATGATATAGTCGCATTCCCCTTCCGTCACGATGGGGGAATATACTTTGTCGCCGTAACGGACATAGGTCACCACGCTGCCGCCGCGCTGGCTCATGCCATGCACTTCGCTCAGTTTTACGTCATATCCTTCATCGGTCAGTACGGTTCCGAGCAGCCGGGAAGCCAGCAGGCTTCCCTGTCCGCCGACGCCGACAATCATGATACTGGTCGTCTTCATTCCGCTTTCCCTCAATTCGCAATTGTCACGCAGCCACGCTTTCGCTTGCTGCGTTCTGTTGTTCATTGGAACTCTGATTCGCTTCATCTGTCACTGACAACGCTCATCTTCGTTCCCTCCTATGGCGCCAAACGCGCACAGCTGTCCGCACACGCCGCAGCCGACACACAGGGTCTTGTCAATCCGAGCTTTGCCGTCTTTGAAGCTGATGGACGGGCAGCCCATCTTCATGCACTTCCGGCAGCCCCGACACTTGTCCGGATCCACCGTCAGAGGCGCCTTGGGTTTCACGTACTTCAGCAGGACGCAGGGCCGCCGGCTGATGATCACGGAAGGCTCCGCGACCGCCAGTTCTTCCAGCACCGCTTCCTCGCATGCCTTCAGGTCATACGGATCCACCACGCGCACGCGGTTGATGCCCAGCGCCCGGCACAGCGCTTCCAGGTCCACCTTGGCTGCCGGATCTCCCTTGATGTTGTATCCGGTGGTCGGGTTCTGCTGGTGGCCGGTCATGCCGGTGATGGAGTTATCCAGGATGATCACGGTGGAGTTGGTGGCATTGTAGGCAATGTTTACCAGTCCCGTCATGCCGCTGTGCATGAACGTGCTGTCGCCGATCACCGCAACGGTCTTCTTCTCGGTTTCTTCCCCGCGGGCCGCGTTGAATCCGTGGATCCCGGAAACGCTCGCGCCCATGCACAGGGTGGAATCCAGCGCGTTCAGCGGCGCCACGGCGCCCAGTGTATAACATCCGATATCGCCGAGCACGGTGATATGGTTTTTGACCAGGGTGTAATACATTCCCCGGTGCGGGCAGCCGGAGCACATCATCGGCGGGCGCCCCGGCACAGCCGGCGCTTCTCCCTGTGCTTCCGGGATGCCCGGAACCGCGATTCCTTCGGTCAGGAACGCTTCCCGGATGGTTTTCTGGCTGAATTCGCCGATCGAGGAGAACAGGCCCTTGCCGGTCACCTCAATGCCGAGCGCCCGGATATGGTTTTCCAGGATCGGATCGAGTTCTTCAATCACGTACAGTTTTTTGACCTGTGCGGCAAAATCACGGATCAGCTTTTCGGGCAGTGGGTTGGGCATGCCGATCTTCAGCACGCTCACGTCATCCCCGAAAACTTCCTTCACATACAGGTAGCTGCAGCCGGAGGTGATAATGCCGATTTCGCGGTTCTCCGCCATCTCCACCCGGTTGTACATGCAGTTTTCAGCCAGCTCCTTCAGCTTCGCTGTCCGCTCCTCCACCACGGGATGGCGGAGCTTGGCATAGCCGGGCATCATGATGTACTTGGAGGGCTGCCGGACGTATTCCTTCACCGGAACGTCCTCCCGCTCCCCGATATCCACCACGCACTGGCTGTGGGCAATGCGCGTGCACATCCGCAGCAGCACAGGCGTGTCGTATTCCTCGCTCAGGGCGAATGCGCTCTTCGCGAACGCGTAAGCTTCCGCGGAATCGGAAGGCTCCAGCATCGGAACCTTTGCCGCAATCGCGTAGTGGCGGGAATCCTGTTCATTCTGGCTGGAATGCATGGCCGGGTCATCCGCCACGCAGATCACCATGCCGCCGGTCACGCCGGTATAGCTCAGCGTGAACAGCGGGTCCGCCGCCACGTTCAGGCCCACGTGCTTCATCGCGCAGGCGGAACGCATTCCCGCCAGGCTGGCGCCGAAAGCGACTTCCGTCGCGACCTTTTCGTTCGGGGCCCATTCGGAATGGATATCATCGTGCTTGGCCAGGAACTCTGTAATTTCCGTGGAGGGTGTGCCGGGATAGCTGGATACCAGTCCCAGGCCGGCATTGTACAGTCCCCAGGCCACCGCTTCGTTACCGATCAGAAGTTTTTTCATTTTCACAAGCCTCTTCAACCGTAATATCTGTTCAGCAGGCGCGTACAGCCTGCCTTGTCAGCTCCTGTTCTGGCTGTCCACCAGGCCTTCGCCGCCGTACATTTTCCGCAGCTTCGGCTTTTCGATCTTGCCGGTGGCGTTCCGGGGAACCGGCGCCAGGATGATCTTCCGCGGCCGCTTGTACCGGGGCATTCCCATGCAGAATTCCTGGATATCCTCTTCCGTGCAGGTTGCGCCGGGCACCAGCTCCACGATCGCCGCCGCGATTTCGCCCAGCCGCGCGTCCGGCAGGCCGATGACCGCCACGTCCTTGATCGGCGGATAGGCTGCCATAAAGTTTTCGATCTCAACCGGGTACAGGTTCTCACCGCCGGTGATGACCACGTCCTTCTTGCGGTCCACCAGGTAAATGAAGCCTTCGTCGTCCTGCTTGGCCATATCGCCGGTCAGCAGCCAGCCGTCCTTCAGGGTTTCGGCAGTGGCCTGCGGGTTGTTGTAATAGCACACCATGACGCCGGGGCCCTTCAGGCACAGCTCGCCGACCTCGCCCTGCTTCACTTCGGTACCGTCCGGATTGATGATCTTGACCTGCCATCCATATCCGGGGATACCGATTGCGCCGACCTTCCGCACATTCTCGATACCCAGGTGCACCGCGCCGGGGCCGATGGATTCGCTCAGGCCGTAGTTGGTGTCATATTCATGGTTCGGGAAATACTTCAGCCAGCGGTGGATCAGGCTCTGGGGCACCGGCTGCGCGCCGATATGCATCAGCCGCCACTGGTTCAGCTGGTAATCCTCCAGCCGCAGCTCGCCGCTGTCCAGCGCCGTCAGGATATCCTGTGCCCACGGCACCAGCAGCCATACGATCGTGCACTTCTCGTGGCTCACGGCTTCCAGGATCGTCTGCGGCCGGGTACCCTTCAGGATCACGGCTTTGCTGCCGGAAATCAGGCTGCCGAACCAGTGCATCTTCGCGCCGGTGTGATAGAACGGCGGAATGCACAGGAAGCAGTCATCCCGTGTCTGGCCGTGATGCGCCTGCTCCACCCGTGCGGAATGGATCAGGCTCCGGTGCTTGTGCAGGATTGCTTTCGGGAAGCCCGTTGTACCGGAAGAGAAATAGATCGCCGCATCGTCATCCTCCGTCAGCGTGCACGGCGGGAAGCTGCTGCTGCTCTCGTTGATCAGCTCCGTCAGGTCATCCGCGAAGCTCGGGCATCCGGCGCCTTCATATACCAGGGAAACCTGGGGAATCCTGTCCGCGATTTCCTCCACACGGCCGATAAATTCCGGCCCGAAAATCAGCATGTTGCTTTCGGAAAGCTTCAGGCAGTATTCAATTTCGTTCGCGGCATAGCGGAAATTCATCGGAACCACCACCGCGCCGGTCTTCAGCACGCCGAAATAAATCGGCAGCCAGTCAATGCAGTTCATCAGCAGGATGGCCACTTTTTTCCCTTTGCCGATATTGTGGCTCCGGAGCATGTTCGCAACCCGGTTGGCCTTTTCGTCAAACACGGCCCAGGTAATCTCCCGGCGGTAGTGCCGCTGCTTCACACTGGGCTCTACCAGCTCAAAGTCATGCCATGTGACCCGGCGGGTCTCCGGCTGGTCCGGGTTAATCTCAATCAACGCTGTATCGTCCGGCCATTCCCGGGCGTTTCTCTCCAGCAGTTCGATGATGGTCATCCTGTTCATTCCTTTCGGGCGATGCGTTATTCAGTGTTGTTTTCCGTGCGGAATGACAGGCATCTCCGCAGGCGGACACTGTTAATAACTATACAAATTCAGTTCTGCAAAGTCAATCAAAGTCCATTAAAAGAACATCCGTTCCCGCCCAGTCCGGAATGGATGTGAAGCGCATCTTTTCCCCGGTCACCGGATGTTTCATTTCCAGGTACGCGCTGTGGAGGGCAAACCTTCCGGTAAACCGCTCCGGGTCCTCTGTTCCGTACAGGAAATCCCCGTGAACCGGGCATCCGATCGCGCTCAGGTGCACCCGGATCTGGTGGGTCCTTCCCGTCTTCAGCTCCAGCAGGATCAGTGCTCCGCCGTCTTCCGTCCCGTGCAGCACCCGGTACCGGGTCACGCTTTTCTTTCCTTCCGGTGTAATGATCCGTTTCACGGAAGCCTCCGGCGCTTTGCCGATCGGAAGGTCGATCACACCCTCCCGTTCCGCCGGCATACCGTCGGCCAGTGCCAGGTAGCGCCGGATAAAATCCGGTCCGTGCAGCTTCCGCTGCATCAGGTGCTGCGCGTAAGGGGTCCGTGCAACGACCATCAGCCCGCCGGTTCCCTTGTCCAGCCGGTTTACCGGCCGGTACACAAAATCCTCCGGGCATCCGAAATAACTGTACAGGGCATTCTCCAGGCTGTCATCCGGATGGTTCCGGCTGCTCTGGCTGGCCAGCGGGGACGGTTTCACAACCACCATCAGGTATTCGTCCATATACGGGATATCCAGCGGAATGTCATACGGCTTCAGCGAATATACTGGCCGGTCCTCCGCCGGAATGAATGATACCGTATCCCCGGCCTGTACCCGGGCATCGGTATGCACAGGTTCACCGTTCAGCAGGATCCGTCCGTTCCATTTGGCGCTCTTCATGGCAGAGTAGCTTACTTCCATCGAGCGCCGCAGGATATCCCGGATCCGCCGGCCGTCCTCTTCAGCTTTGACCTGGTATTCCATATACTGTATCGTTGCCTTTCCCCCGCCGGTTATGTATGTTCACCGGTCGGATTGACATGGATCATGATGTGCTTGACGGCCGGGAATGCCTGCTCAATATCGTTGTGCACCGTTTCGGCGATATCATGCGCCTGCTGCAGCGGCATGCTTCCGTCCACCGAGATTTCCAGCTCAATATAGATCCGGTTGCCGAACTGCCGCGTCATCATCTTGTCGATATGCGCCACATCCGGGTGGCTCAGTACATTCTGCCGGATTGCCCCGTCGGTTTCCTCATCGCAGCTGTGATCCACCATTTTATCCACCGCGTCGCGGAAGATATCATAGGCCGCCTTCCCGATCATCAGGCAGATCACCAGGCTGGCGATCGGGTCCAGGATCGGTAGTCCCAGCCGTGCGCCGCCGATACCGACCAGCGCGCCGATGGAGGACAGCGCGTCGGATCGGTGGTGCCAGGCATCAGCCATCAGCGCGCCGGAGCCTGTTTCCTTCGCTGCCGCCCGGGTATAGTGGAACATACCTTCCTTCACGGCAATGGAGATCACCGCCGCGATCAGGGCAAGCATACCGGGCACAGCCGGCGGTGTCTGGTCCGCCTCCGCAATCGTCCGGATTCCCTGGTAGCCGATCATCAGTCCGGTGGCCAGCAGCATGCCTGCCAGGATAATCGCCGCCACGCATTCCAGCCGTTCATGGCCGTACGGGTGTTCCCGGTCCGATGCCTTCCCGGCCGCGCGCATCCCGATCATCACAATGACCGTACTCAGCACATCCGATGCGGAGTGCACCGCGTCGGAAACCATGGCGCCGGAACGGGCAACTAGGCCCGCTGCCAGTTTCAGCACGGATAACCCCAGGTTGATGAACATCGTTACCCGGGCCACCCGCATTGCTGTATTTGAATCTTCCCGGAGTTCAGGTTTCTCCGTCTGTTTCATATCGCTCTCTTCTTTCCGGTTCAGCACCTTCCGATATTATATCCCGCCCCCTCCCGCTTGTAAACGGGCGCCGCCCGTTCCGATTGTGACGAATTACGGAAAAAGAAGCCAAAACTGTTGACATTAACCTGAAAAGTGAGTTATATAAGGAAAGCCGCCGGTATAACTGAACCGGCAGGCAGGAAAGAAGGATGAATCAAATGGTAAAAATCAATGTGATTTCCGGTTTCCTCGGCGCGGGCAAAACCACGCTGATCAGGAAACTGCTGACCGGCAGCCTCCGCAATGAAAAGGTGGTCCTGCTGGAAAATGAATACGGTGAAATCGGCATCGACGGCGGCTTCATGAAGGACGCCGGCATCACCGTGACCGAGCTGAACGCCGGCTGCATCTGCTGCACCCTGGCCGGTGATTTCCAGGCCGCTGTGGACCAGCTGATCGACACGTACCATCCCGACCGGATCCTGGTGGAGCCCACGGGTGTCGGCAAGCTCAGCGAAATCCTGTCCGCTGTGGAAAAGGCAAAGGAGCGCCATCCGGAAATCGAAGTCGGCGGCAGCGCCACCGTAGTGGATGCCGGTAAGTGCCGGATGTATATGAAGAACTTCGGTGAGTTCTTCCTGGACCAGGTTAAGAGCGCCTCCACCGTGATCTTCAGCCGCACCCAGCTGCTGGACGCGGACCGTGTGGAAAAAAGCCGCCTGCTGATCGCCGAAGCCCATCCGGATGCCCGGATCATCACCACCCCCTGGGATGATATGACGCCGGACTTTATGCTGGATGTGATCGAAAACGGCAAGCCGATTTATTTCGCGCCGCTTGAAGATGATGACGATGACGAGGATGAGGATGAGCATCATCATCACCATCACGGCCATGACGATGACGATGATGACGATGATGAGCATGAGCATCACCACCATCACCACCACGACGATGATGAT
>JAFRTK010000120.1 GCA_017427165.1 Clostridia bacterium | reverse complement strand
TTCCGTTACCGCGACACCCGCGGGCATGACGCCCACACCGGTTCCCGTGCCCACCGCGACCCCGTCCCCCACGCCGTCCACCGGCATCAAGGGCTATGTGAAGACCACCGCCACCGGCGTGAACCTGCGGGAAAAAGCCGGATATACCGACGTGATCGCCCAGCTGAAGATCGGTACCGTGGTGCCGTACTATGACACCGTCGTGGTCGACAAGATCACCTGGTACCATGTATACGACAGCAAGAACGGCTTCGGCTACCTGCACGGCAAGTATGTCACCCTGACGGATGACAAGGGCAACGCCGCCACCGCTACCCCGGCTCCGACGGGTTCCAATACCGCGACACCGGCCCCGACGGTCACCCCGGGCGGCAGCAGCCAGACCGAAGCTTCCTACAGCACCCTGCGGCTGGGTTCCTCCGGCAATGCGGTGAAGAACCTCGTGACCGAGCTGAAGAACCAGGGCTACTTCAAAGGTGATGTAGTATCGAAGTACAACTCCTCCGTGGAAAGCGCCGTGAAGGCCTTCCAGAAGGCAAAGGGCCTTACGGTCGACGGTATTGCCGGCCCGGCCACCCAGCACGCGCTGTACGGCACCGTGCCGATCGGCGCGGCCGATACCAGCAACCTTTCCATGACGCTGTACCCCGCTGAGAAGATCGACTGGGTCACCGGCGGCATCGACGAACTGTGGAAGCGCGGAAGCAACTATAAGATCTACGACGTGAAGACCGGTATCGTCTGGTGGGCACACCGCTGGTCCGGCGGAAACCACGCCGACATCGAGCCGCTGACCGCGGCGGACACCGCGCGGCTGTGCAAGGCCTACGGCGTCTCCACAGCGCAGGAAATCAAGGACCGCGACCTCTGGCAGCGGCGTCCCTGCCTGGTCACCATCGGTACCCGGACGTTCGCATGCTCGCTGTACGGCGTGCCGCATAACTACCCGAAGGGCGACACCATCCCGGACAACAAATATGACGGCCAGGCGTGCCTGCACTTTACCAACAGCCGCACGAGCGATACCAACCGGATCGACAGCGGCCACCAGGCTGCCATCGACTACGCATGGGAGCATGCCCCGAACGGCCACAAGTAATCCAGTCTGTATCCGGACAACTACCCAGGGCGGAGCCGCAACGCTCCGCCCTGTTTGCGAAAAGAGGGGAAAACTGCATGCCGAAGGCCAGAACGATTTTCACCTGCGGCGCGTGCGGATATGAAACGCCGCGCTGGGTCGGGCGCTGCCCGGGCTGCGGGGCGTGGAACACACTGGAAGAAAGCGTTGTCGCCGCCACACCGGAGAAGGCCGGCGGAAAGATTGCCGCGAACCAGCGCCCCGGTACCGGCGCGAAGGCAATGCCCCTGAAGGATATCCCCGAGGATACTGCCCTGCGGAGCAGTACCGGCATCAGCGAGCTGGACCGGGTACTGGGGGGCGGCATCGTCGAGGGCGGACTGATCCTGATCGGCGGCGACCCGGGCATCGGAAAGAGCACCCTGCTGCTGCAGGCCTGCGACCACCTGGCCCGGGACGGAAAGCGCGTGATGTACATTTCCGGCGAGGAATCCGCGCGGCAGATCAAGCTGCGCGCCAGGCGGCTGGGCGTGGAGAGCGACCTCTACGTTCTGGCGGAGAACGCCCTGGACGCCGTGGAAGAAAAGATCCGGGATATCCAGCCGGACGTCGCGGTGGTTGACTCCATCCAGACCATGTACCGTCCGGAGATGACCTCCGCCCCCGGCAGCGTGAGCCAGATCCGGGAATGCACCAGCCTGATCATGCGCCTGTGCAAGGAGACCGGCACCAGCGTGTTCCTGGTCGGCCATGTGACCAAGGACGGCGCCATCGCCGGTCCGCGGATCCTGGAACATATGGTGGATGTTGTGCTATACTTTGAAGGCGACCGCCAGCAGGATTACCGCCTGCTGCGGGCGGTGAAGAACCGCTTCGGCTCTGTGAACGAGTTAGGCGTGTTCCGCATGACCGGTACCGGCATGCAGATTGTGGAAAACCCGAGCGAGGAGCTGCTGAGCCACCGTGCCAAGGGCGCGAGCGGCAGCGTCGTGTTCTGCGGCGTGGAAGGCTCCCGGCCCCTGCTGTGCGACGTGCAGGCGCTGACCAGCCCGACGTTCTTCGGAACGCCCCGGCGGGCGGTGAACGGTGCGGACGGCGGGCGTGTGGCGCTGCTGCTGGCCGTGCTGGAAAAGCGCGCATCGCAGCGGACATACAACCAGGATGTATACATCAACGTGGCCGGCGGGCTGGAGCTGAGCGAGCCCGCGGCGGACCTCGCCCTGTGCGTGGCCGTGGCCTCCAGCCTGAAGGACAAACCCGTGGGGCCGGATATCGCCGTGATGGGCGAGGTTGGGCTGGCCGGGGAAGTGCGCACGGTGCCCCAGTGCGAGCGCCGGGTTTCCGAGTGCGCACGGCTGGGCTTCTCCACACTGATCATTCCGCGGGCCAATGCCCAGCGGATCCACGCGCCGGAAGGTGTGAAGGTGATCGGAGTGGATACTGTCGCCCAGGCACTCAGCATTATTTTCTGACATTGTCAAAAAGGGCTTTCCGAAAGGATTCGCACGCGCACCGCGGAGCCATCGTCATGGCTCCCGCGCACCGCACGCGACAGCGCCCGACCTTCGGCTTTCAAGAAACTAACTGAGGTGATCGTTTATGCGTTCAAAGGGACTGGAGCGGATGCTCCGTATCCTGCTGGTGCTGATGGGCATCGGCATCGGCCTGGCGGTATTCCAGCTGGTGTTCCAGCTTTTCCAGCTGGCCAATCCGAACACGAGCATCCAGGCCTGGATTCCCGTGGCCGGCTATACGGGCATGGGCCTGATTGGCGGCCTGGTCATGCT
>JAFRTK010000119.1 GCA_017427165.1 Clostridia bacterium | reverse complement strand
CGCCGACGCGGCCGCCGGAGCACTTGGCGATCAGCTGGTTTGTATCCTGGGAGAACATCTCCAGGTCCATCAGGCCTTCGGCGAACCAGTCATGGAAGTAGGTCAGTGCCGCTCGGTAGTTGTCATCGTCGGAAACGAAGTTCACCACGCCGTCCGCGCCCACAACCAGGTCGGCGCACACGTCGTTGGGCCAGTTGGTGAAGCCGAAGCCCGCATAGAACACGTTCTGGCCCCAGCACCACTGGTCGAAACCGGTGCTCATGGGGATGGTGCTTCCCGCGGCCAGGCCGTAGTACTTGGCGGCCATGTCGTTGTCGCGGAAGGCGACCAGCACGTCATGCAGTTCGTCCAGGGTGGTGGGAACCGCCAGGCCCAGGTCATCCAGCCATGCCTTGTTGATCATGGAGAACTGGGGAACGGAGAAGATGGAGTAGTCCTTTTCCTTGCCGACGCCGGCAGTACCCATCTGCTCACCGGCCGGCAGGCCGTAGATCTTGCCGTCGCTCATGGTGATCGCGGCCCTGATTTCGGGGCGCGCTTCCAGGATGGCGGAAAGGTGGGGCATCACTTCGGGGGTGATATAGGGGGTCAGGTCAATGAACGTGCCGGCAGAACCGTAGCGCATCAGGTCAAAGTTGCTGAAGCCGATGCCCTGGAACGCGTCGTAGGGATTGCTGCTGGTGGCGTTGCCGCTCAGGCGGGTGCCGACCACTTCGCCCAGGCTGTCCGACCAGGTTTCCCATTCGATCTTCACGCCGGACTGCTCCTGCAGGGCGTTGAGCACTTCCTTGTACTGATAGTCATCCGACAGGGCGGAACGGGCGCTGAGCACCTTGAACGTGGGGGCTTCATCCGCGGAAGCGAAGGAAACCAGGGACAAGGCCAGCATCAGGGCCAGCAGAAGGGATACAAACTTCTTCATGGGGAAATCCTCCTTCGTTATTGATGTTCATATGCGGAGCATCATCTCATGATGCCGGGAAACAGGAATCAGGTCAGCCCTTGACCGCGCCGGCCATCAGGCCCTTCTCGAAGTACTTCTGCACAAAGGGATAGATGATCAGCATGGGAGCCGCCGCCACGATGATGGAGGAGAACTTGATCATTTCGGTCATCTTGTTCAGCTCCGCGTACCCGCCGGAGATCATGCTGGCCTGGGAAGCGGAAGCGGAACTCTTGATCAGGATGTTCCGGAGCACCAGGGGCAGGGGCGCCTGTTCGTTGGTCATGTAGATCAGGGCGGTGAACCAGTCGTTCCAGTAAGCCACCATGGAGAACACCACCATTACGGACAGGATCGGCATGGACAGCGGGATGATCATTGAGAAGAAAATCCGGAAGTGGGACGCGCCGTCGATGCTGGCAGCCTCCTTCAGCGCTCCGGGAATACTGTTTTCAAAGTAGTTCCGGGCGATGATCGCGTTGCTGACCGCCACGCCGCCGGGCAGGAACATGGCCCAGATGGTCTGCATGATGCCGGTCTTCTGCACGATCAGGTAGGTGGGGATCAGGCCGCCGCCAAAGTACATCGTAATGATGAAGAAGATGCTGATGACCTTCTTGAACGGCAGGTCTGTCACGGACAGCGGATAAGCCACCAGGTAGATCAGCGCCACGGAGTAGATCGTGCCCACTACGGTGTACAGGATGGAGTTGCCGTAGCCCCGCACGATGTTCTGCTCCGCAAAAACAGCCTTGTAGCCGTCCAGCGTCGCCTGGCTGGGAAGCAGGAAGGTCTTGCCGGCGTACACGTCATAGGGATCCGAGAAGGAAGCGACCAGGATGTAGTACAGCGGGTAAGCCACAATCAGCAGGATAATCAGGGAGATAATAACCAGGATGATGTCGCTCGTGCGGTCGCTCAGGCCGCCCAGTTTGCCCTGGTTCTTTTTCCTGGTGAGAACTGTCATTTCTTTCCCCTCCCCTCTTACACGAAGTTGACGTCGCCGTATTTCTTGGCGATCCGGTTCACAATCACCAGCAGCACGATGTTGATCGCGGTGTTGAACAGGCCCACGGCGGTACCAAGCTCATACTTGGCGCTCACAATGCCCTGCTCATACACGTATATGGCGATGATGTCACTCGTGGCGCGGTTCAGGTCTGTCTGGAGCAGGTAGGCTTTTTCGAAGCCGACGCTCATCAGTCCGGAAACGCTCATGATCAGCTGCAGGATGATCATCGGCAGCAGGCAGGGAATGTCGATATGCAGGATCCGCTGGAATACGGAAGCACCGTCCACCTTGGCCGCCTCATACAGGGAGGCATCCACGCTCGACAGGGTGGCCAGGTAGATGATCGTTCCCCAGCCGGCCTCCTGCCAGATTCCGCTGGCCACGTAGATGGTCCGGAACGCGCCCGCCTCCGTCAGGAAGTCGATCTTCGTGTTGGCGATCAGGTTGATCAGGCCGCCGGAGGGAGAAAGGAAGATCCGCAGCATGCCGCAGATCACCATCGTGGAGATGAAGTGCGGCGCGTAGATCACGGTCTGCACGGTGCGCTTCAGTTTCCGGAAACGCAGCTGGTTCAGCGCCAGGCTCATGATGATGGGTACCGGGAAGCTGAAGATCAGTCCGTAGAAGCTCAGCTTCACCGTGTTCCAGAGCATCCGGTCGAAGGTGGGCGCCCGGAAGAAGCGTTCAAACCACTTCCAGCCCACCCAGGGGCTGGCCGTAATTCCCAGCCCGGGGTTGTAGTTCCGGAAGGCAATCTGGATGCCGTACATGGGGCCGTACTTGTACACAATGGTGATGATCACCGGGATCAGCAACAGTACGTACGGCTGCCAGTTGTCTGCGATGCGCCGTCCCAGGCTTTTATGATGCGGCCTTCGGGATGGGGCAGCTGTGGAAGTCATGGCCATTCCCCCTTGCTGTGATATATAATTACCGTCACTTGCTCATGAAACGTTTCATGAATCTTTCGCCTATAAAATAACACAGGTTAATCCCCCTGTCAACAGGAAGATGATATTTTTTCTTTGTACATTTTTCATAACCCCGGGGCTGTTTTTCTGTACTTTCCTTATAAATATGTGGTTTTTCCTTATTTCCGCGGTTGTTGAACGCTTGACCAAATCAGATGAAAAGAGTACAATGATTTCATGAAATAAACGAAATGAGATGACGCACCATGCCGAAAGAACGCAGCGGACCGACCATGGCGGACGTGGCCCGGGAGGCCGGGGTCGCCCTGGGCACCGTTTCCCGGGTGGTCAACGGAGAGCAGGTCGGCGATGAATTCCGGGAAAAGGTCAACGCCGCCATCCGGCGCCTGGGCTACCGGTACAACAACAGCGGCCGCGCCCTGCGCACAGACCGCACCAATACCATCGCCTTTATCATTCCCAACACAATCAACCCTTATTTTGCCCTCCTGGTCCACCACATCAACGTGGCCCTGGAAAAGCGGAACTACCGGATGATGCTGTGCTTCACGGATTATGACAAGGACCGGGAAATTGAGTTTATCCGCATGGCCCAGCAGAACCGGGTGGACGGCATCATTGCCCTCACCTACAATCCCTCCCTGTCCATCCCGGAGGATATTCCCTTCGTCACCATCGACCGTTTCTTCTCCGTATCGGTGCCCTGCATCGCCGCGGATAATTTCGGGGGCGGCGCCCTCGCTG
The DNA here is from genome assembly GCA_017427165.1 of Clostridia bacterium. GTDB lineage: Bacteria > Bacillota > Clostridia > Christensenellales > Aristaeellaceae > Aristaeella. The sequence continues at coordinate 2,837 of JAFRTK010000119.1, read as the reverse complement.
CCCGAAAGCTGAAGGAATGCGGCTGCAGAAACGTTGCCTTCATGCGCATCGGCTCCGCCCTGACCAATGAGCCCAGCAAGCGCCGGGACGGATTCATCTCCGCCTGTGTGGAAATGGGCCTGCCCTTTGAAATCAAAGCCCTGGAGGACAACCAGTCCTTCTCCGAGTTTGAAAACTTCCTGTCCGGCCACATGCACGGCGGAAAGCTGGATTTCGACGGACTGTTCATCGGCACCGATTCCCTGGCCTGGTCCATCATCAAAGTGCTGAAAAAATGGAACCTGCGGGTGCCGGAGGATGTCCAGGTCATCGGTTTCGACGGGATCCGCATGTTCGGGGACCAGGAATGCGTGGTATCCACCATCGCGCAGCCGGTCCAGGAAATCGCGGAAACCTGCGTAACCACCGTGCTTTCCCGGGATCTTTCCTCTGTTCCCTCCCTGATCTGCCTGCCGGTCCGGTATGAGTTCGGCGGGACAACCAAAGGATAAAGGAGAATCGCGCCATGTTTGATGTTGTTGCCCTGGGAGAACTGCTCATCGATTTCGCGCCCCGGTCTGTCAACGAATCCGGATATCCCGTCCTGTCCGCCAATCCCGGCGGCGCGCCGGGCAACTTCCTGGCCGCGCTCAATAAATACGGCTGCAGAACCGCCATGATCGGCAAGGTCGGCGACGATATGTTCGGCCGTCTCCTGGTCCGGACGCTGCAGGACGCCGGCATCGAAACCAAAGGCATCCTTTCGGATCCCGATCAGTTCACCACCCTGGCCTTTGTCTCGCTGGACGAAAGCGGCAACCGTGATTTCAGCTTTGCCCGCAAGCCGGGGGCGGATACCTGCCTCACCCCGGAGGAGGTGGATGAAACCCTGATCGCGGACGCCCGGGTGTTCCATTTCGGCACCCTGTCCCTCACGGATGAACCTGCCGCCTCCGCTACCCGCCATGCCGTGGCCCTGGCGAAATCCCACGGCCTGCTCATCAGCCTGGATCCCAACCTGCGCAAGCCCCTGTGGAAAAGCGAGGCGGACGCGAAGGCCGCCATCGAATGGAGCCTGTGCCAGGCGGATATCGTCAAGATCAGCGACGAGGAAATCGACTTCCTGTGGGGTCTTTCCCCGGAGGAAGGCGCAAGGAAACTGCTGGATGAATACGGCGTATCCCTCGCGTATATCACCCTGGGGCCGAAGGGCTGTTACGCGGTCACCAAAGCCTGCCGGGTCACGGTCAGCAGTCCCTCCGGCATCCATGTCATCGACACCACCGGCGCCGGTGATATCTTCGGCGGCAGCGCCATGAGCCGGTTCCTGCAGCTCCGCAAAGCCCCCGCCGAACTGACGGAGGAGGAGCTTTCCGGCATCGTCCGCTTCGCCTGCACCGCCGCCAGCCTCTCCACCCAGAAGCAGGGCGGCATCACCAGCGTGCCGGACCTGCAGGAGGTCACGGACCGCCTCAGCCGGGAATAATCTTTCTGTACAGCAAAACCCCGCGCAGCTGCGCGGGGTTGTTTTCTTTGGATGCCGGTGCGGATTATGGACCTATACCGCCGTTACTCACTTCGCCGATGTCCGGATAGTTGAGGATCCTGCGAACCGCCTTCTCCAGTTCCGGATCGATCAGCGGGATCACATCACCGGAGGCATATACCGGGAGGATTTCCTTCCCGCCGCTGATCACCAGTTCCAGCCGGCTGCCGGTTTCTTCTGCCGGCAGATAGTCATAAACATAGTATGATTTCCCGTCCCGTCTTTCCGGCAGGTTCATGCTGGCCAGTTCTGCTTCCGTCGCTTCCCGCCACTCAGCCTGGCGGACCGCGCCGTTCTCATACCGCCAGTCCTCAAAGAAGAACCCAAGCGGGATGATCATGCTCCCGTTGTGGCGGATCTCCGCGTCAAACTGGTTCCATACCTCATTTTCTTCCGTAACCGGCGGCCGGACGTTCAGCTTCCTGGCCATGTCGGAGTACTGGAATGAAACATCCAGCTGTATCCCGTCCACAAGCTCAGTGCGTGATGGAAAGGCGCCCATGTACATCCGGTACTGCTCAGCCGGCGTGAACTGCAGCAGGATATATCCGTCCGACGTCCGGACCAGTTGCGCGTCATGAATCCAGGAAACCGGCACCGTTGTTTTTTCCGCGAACAGCGGTCCGGGATGGGTCACATTCCAGCCGGTCACCAACAGCAGGATCGCCGCCAGAATACCGCAGGCAATCTTGATCCACCGGCTCTTCCGGCGGGTTTTCTTCATGGACTGCGCAAAGTGGGCGTTTTCCTTTTCATCCGCCGCGGGCTTCGGGATTTCCGTCTTCATGGCCTCGTAGACCTTCGCGCATTCCTCGCATCCGGCAATATGGCCTTCCACCGCCTGGCGGCTCTCCTCGCCGCAGGCGTCATCGATCACCAGGGGCATCAGGTCCCGGGCGATACCGCAGGATATCTTTTCACTCATGGGTGAATTCCTCCTTCGTCTTTTCCTGTAGCTTCTGCTTGGCCCGGAAATAGGTTACCCGGGCCCAGCCTTCCCCTTTGCCGAACAAAGAACCGATTTCCGCAAAGGGCAGTTCCCCGAACACCCGCAGGGTGAACACTTCCTTGTAGGGTTCCTCCAGGCTGTGCAACCGCACATGCAGCCGCCTCGTCACATCCTTCCGCTCGTAGTCCGCCTCGATGTCCTCGCCGGACGGAACGGTTTCCAGCGTTTCCTCCGGCGCATTCTTCTTCCGCGACCGCAGGATGGAGATGTACCGGTTGTGCGCAATGGAGCACAGGTAGGAATCCACGGAGGACCGGCCCTCGAACTGGTCCGGGTGCTGCAGCGCCCGGAAGAAAGTATCCT
>JAFRTK010000118.1 GCA_017427165.1 Clostridia bacterium | reverse complement strand
TGCTCCCTTAATATGCCCTGGTCCTAAAAGTCTTGCTGATGCCGTAGGGGTTGTGAAGTGTCTGCGGTGTATTGACGGGTATGGAGATCGAGCGGTTGCGGGTGACATTCAGTACGAGGCCGATACCGCCCATGTTGGTCATCATATTGGAACCGCCATAGGACAGGAAGGGAAGCGGAATGCCGGTGATCGGCATCAGCCCCAGGGTCATGGCAATATTTTCCAGTACATGGAAGAGCAGCATGCCCATCACTCCGATAATGATGAGCCGTCCGAATTTATCGCGAGTATACCAGGCCAGATACAGCATGCGCAAAAGGATCAGAACATATGCAACAAGAACGGCAAGGCAGCCGGCAAACCCCCATGTTTCCCCGATTGTCGCATAGATGAAGTCAGTCCAGTCAGCGGGAACATAATTCAGCTGGGAGATCGCTCCCTGGACGAACATTCCATTTCCGGTCAGCCCGCCGGAACCGATGGTCATCTTGGACATGGTCTGCTGATAAGCATCCGATGATGAATACTGTTCCGGATCGATCCAGCTGAGGATCCGGGCCAGACGGTAATTTTCCTCCCCGGAACTGGTCAGCACCATGAGTCCGGCAAGCGCCAGGATGCCGAGAACAGCGAGTCCGGCCAGGATACCGAGCGTTTTCATGGAAACATTCGCAAAATACAGCATCACGGCGAACATGAAGATGATTACCAGCAGGGAACCGGTTTCACCTTCCATCAGGATGACGATACTGGGCAGGCCGACCAGAGCAAAGATGCGGATGAACGACCGACTGTCAGAAAGCGGGCGGTCCTGTCGGGCCAGATACTTTGACAGCAGGAGGATCAGAGCCAGCTTGGTAAACTCAGCCGGCTGGATGGTGTAGCCCCAGATAACGTCCAGCCAGGCTTTTACGCCCTGGGCCCGGTTGAAGACCGTAGTGAAGGCGAGCAGGAAAAACGCAATCCAATAGAACAATTCTGCCCGTCTGCGAAGCAGATCATGCGGGAAAACAGTAATGACACCGACCACCAGCGGGGCCAGCATCAGAAACAGGCACTGTTTCATCGCAGAGTCGGAATTTACCACATGGTTCAGGAAGGAAGCATCGGGATCGGAATCCGGGGAGAATGTCGCCACACAGACCGCCACCACGCCGAAAATGGCCATAGCAAATACAAGGGCAAGCAGGATGCCGTCCACATGTGCCCTTGTCCGGCGGGAATCATCAATGGCTGCCAAGCGGAAGTACCTCCTTCAGATCGGATGAGAACAGGCGGCGGAAGAGGGGGAGCTTCTTTGATCCGTAAGCCGGGAAAGGTGTTTCCTCCCCACAGAGGCGCGCGGAGATCCGCATAACCGCGCGGCGGGCCTCGCAGTCAAAATCACAGAAAAGCGCATGGCGCAGCATTGCCCGGTAAACTGCCGGATCATCCGGTATTTCACCCAGAAGCTCAAGATCCAGTGTATCGGCAACGGTACGGGCAGAATACATCTCGCCCTTCCGGATGAGATCGTTATCCAGCCGGTTGACAATCAGCCGGGGACGGGCAGAATGCTTGGCTTCCATGATCTGCGCGGCCCGTTCCGCATCCCGGATTGAAATATCATCCGGTGTAGTAACCAGAATCGCCTGATCCACACCGGCGTTCAGCACATTGCGGAATCCGCGTTCCACCCCGGCGGGGCAGTCGACCAGCACAAAATCGCTGGTGCGCAGGAGCTCTTTCAGGATTTTGCGGAGACGATCCGGCTCCAGTGAACGCACACGGGCGAACTGGGAGGCCGGGAGCAGGCTGAGCCCCGGAATGGACGGATGGGAGAGAAGCGCCTGGTCGAGACGGCAGTCTTTTGAAGCCACATCAACCAGGTCATAAACCACCTGGTTTTCCAGGGATAGAAGCGCATCCTGCGAACGCAGGCCGATATCCGTATCGATAATCACGACAGAATGGCCAAGGCGGGCCAGGCAGGCACCGAGGCCGGCCGTGACGGTGGATTTACCGACCCCGCCTTTTCCGGACGCGACACAGATGGAAACGGACATGACAGAACCTCCTGTAGGGTCAAATAGGAAAACCGGTAAAACGATCAGGGCGCGAGGGAGTTGCCAAGGGGAAGTACAATATCCGTATTGCGCAGCTCCTTCTGCTTCATGTACCACTCAATAAAGTCACGGGGCGCCTGGGAAGCGTAGCCGCCGGAAGCACCGCTCGGGATAAAGCAGACCACGGCAATCTCCGGATTTTCAAGCGGGGCAAAGCAGACGAACCAGGCGTTATCCTCCACGTCGATATGGGTAACCTGGGCGGTTCCGGTTTTTGCGGCGATCTGGTCCTCATAGGGCCAGTTTTTGAAATACCGTGCTGCAGTACCGGTGTCGTCCGTAACGCCTTTCATCCCCTTGTGGATATATGTCATATATTTATCCGCCTGATCCAGTGTCCACTGGAGTGAGGGCTCACGTTCCGCGAGGATTTCTCCGGAGGGGGAAGTGATGGAGTCGATAAGGGAAACATTGTATACCTTGCCGCCATTGGCTACAGCGGTCACATAGCGGGCAACGGAAAGGGGAGTCAGCACGGTAACGGACTGGCCGATACCGGTCAGGATGGTCTGGCCGCCGCCCCACTTGATATCATTGAGCAGACGGTAGGTATCGCCGATAACCAGCTGTGAATAAACCATTTCGCGGGACATATTCAGCTCTTCCATCAGGATGGTACGGATATCGTCCAGCCATAATTCTCCTTTATCCCCCTGGTCTTTCTGCTCAGCCATATCCATCAGGCGCTTGACACAGACAGAGAGACGTTCATCCTCATAGTGGAGGTTGCGGGAATTGCCCATATTTGCCAGGTGCGCCTTGAGCTGGTTGAAAACAATGATGGGAAGGGAAGTATCCTGGTTCGCCTCATTCACCGGTTTATTGGGATCATAGAGGGAACGCTGGCAGCCAACCACAGGCCGTACCTCACCGGGTAGATCGATGCCGGTTGTGGAGGTGAGTCCGAACAGTGTTGCATATGTATACAGCCGCTGTTCCCCAAGACGATCGGCAATTGTATAGAAGAAGTAATTACAGGAATTTTTGATACCTTCTATAATGGTCTGGTCCTGATGATCACTCCTCTGGGCTTTGGAGATCCAGCATTTCGGGGCGGTTTTTTCGTCCTTGTTGTATTTTGTATAATACCCCAAGTCATCAATCCGCTCTTTGGGGTCCAGTTGACCGGATGCCAGCGCGCCGAAGCCGGTTACCATTTTGAAAATCGACCCCGGGGTGGCGCGTGAATGGATTGCGTAATTCAGCAAAACGTTGCGTTCGTCCCCCAGGATAACGGCGGCATCCTTTCCACCCTTGACAAGGGCATTAAGGTCATAGGTGGGGTAATTGGCCATCGCCAGCACGCGGCATTCCATATCCAGAACGATCAGGCAGCCATGCTGTGCCAGTTCCAGCGGGAACTGGTCCCATTTCCGGGCATGGATTTCTGATCTGTATTTTTCCAGCCACTTGCCTTCCCTGATCTTATCTTCTTCCAGCTTACGGACAGTGGCCACATTATCCCGGATGACCCGCTCCGCCACTTCCTGGTAGGCCGCATTCAGTGTCAGCCGGACATTATTGCCGTCGGTTGCCGGCTCACCCGGATCCACCACACGGGTAATCCGGGACATCTGGTCGCGTTCCACCACCTTATATCCCTTACGCATGGAAGAATTCGGGGTGAGGTAATCCTCCATGGAATATTCAACGCCGTCACGGCCGACAATATCATTGTAGGCATACCCCTTGGCCGCAAGCTGGATATATGTTTCCCGGCTCGGGATCGCACCAGTGTATCCGATAATCTGGGAAGCAAGGGTATGGCGGGGATAGATCCGCTTGGTGCCGTTTTCAATGCTCATTCCCACCAGCATACTGGAACGGGTTTCAATTTCCGTAACCGTATCAATGGATACGTCCTTGGCAATGACAATGGGCATGGAATTGAAAATGTTCATCTGCATCTCGGAATAGATCGCCATAATCTGGAGCATGCGGTATTCCGGGATTTTTGTCCGGTCGATCTGGTAGCGGGCACTGAGCAGGTCAATGCACTGTTCCGCTGTTTTGTAACGGCTGGAAGTGGCATAGTTGTTGGAACGCCACTGCCGTTCACGCGTGTCCAGGACAGAAGGGGACACACCGCTTCCGAAGTTGAATTCCCATTCGCCCTGCTGACTACGGCGGATGACATAATTGACACACATTGTTCCGCCGTTTTTTTCGATGATATCAATGGTATTATTGATGGACTTGGTATACAGCGCATACAGGGCCTTGGAATTGGCGGAAGCGTCCTTCTGGAAAGTGACATTGTAAACCAGCTGGTCTTCCGCGAGGATCACCGAGTCGGCTGAGATAATGGAACCACGCTTGCCGCGCAGGTAAACTGTTTTGGTCCGGGTGCTTTCCGCTTTTTCCTTGAAAACATCCGCCTGGTCCAGCTGAAGCCTGACCAGACCGGAGGTCAGCCAGATAAAAATGAGGAACAGAACAACCAGGAAAGCGGCATAGCGCCAGAATTCCGCTGTTTTTTTCTTTTTTTTCTCGTCCTGCAGCAAAGTATCCTCTCCTTTCTGCCGGTTTCCCGGTCAATCAGGGAACTATTCCGGTGGGATCAGGAACGTTTGAAGACAACCGGAGCCGTTTTCATTACAGGCATGTTCAGCCTGCGGCCGAAAATGAGCCGGCGTACCGGAAAAGCCAGCAGCAAAGCCAGCAAACCGGTAAACAGTACATCCAGCAGGCCCCGCAAAATATGAGTGCCGGTCAGGCTGATGCCGGTAATGTAAACGTAAGTCAGGTTCACCGTTTCATATACCAGGGTGTTCAGCATCGCGCAGAGTACGGTGCGCAGCCAGGCCGGAAGCTCAGTCCGGGTTCGGTTGATAGCCCTGTCATACTCCAGGGTTTTCAGCGGCTTGTCCGCAAAAGGGAAGGAGCAGAAGAGCGTGGAAATGGTGTAGATACCCAGGTTGAGATAACTGACGGAGGGAACCATGATCTGCATCAGCAGGCCGTAAAGAGCACCGACCCAGAAGGCACGCAGCTTTCCGTAGGCCACCGTTATGATGCCGATTACCACAAAAAGCATATTCGGGGACACACCGGCAATCCTGATATACGGCATCGCACATACCTGGAACAGATAACCGAAAACCGTAAGGAACGCAAAAACAAGATAGCGGCGGGCAAATCCGGACTGATACCGGACGGCGGATGTATTTGTCATATTTAATCATCCTCCCAGTCCATCAGCTCCGGATCCGGCGTGTAATACGGCGTCGGAGTGGGTTCGGGTGTCGGCGACGGTGTGGGGGTCGGTTCTTCATTCCGACGTTTGCCGATATGATAGGGAATCTGTGGAATATAGGCGGTTGCCTTGGGCGTGGGTGTCGGCGCGGGCGTCGGGGTCAGCGTGGGCGTCGGAGTCGGCTCCTCGGTGGGCGTGGGAGTCGGTATCCAGTATTCGGGTACTTCAGTCGGCGCCGGCGTATTCGTCGGTTCGGGAGAAGGTGTGTCAAACAGGGAGGCGGCTACCACGGGAACCGAGGGCGAGGGAAAAGCCGGTTCCAGCGTATACAGTTCCATGTCAGGGCGGGAGCCTGTCTGGCTGATAACGGGATTCCGGGACGGTACGTAACGGAGCACTATCACATATTCCAGATGCGGGAAATCCACATTGGGCTTTACCAGTATATATTCCTTATTTTCCTTTGAGCCGCGGGAGCTTTCAGCAATTTCCCCGATCGGAATTCCTTCCTGGAAATCCATGCCGACCCCGGAAGTCAGCACCGGGTCGAACATACGGGGCAGACTGTTTTGCGGAATATAGTAAACGCGGCACATGGGAGGCCCGGAAGCATCATCCAGTCCGAGCGTTCCGCGAAGGGTTCCCTGGTCATTATTGATCGAATGGATAACCACACCGATGGAAGCGGTGGAATCGATTACAGTCCGGACATCGGATTCGTGTTCGCGGACGGTTTCCGTATATCCGACCAGGGAATAATCATAGGTAACGGGCATATACGGCATAATGCCATCCGCTGCACCCTTATTAATGGTAAACAGGGAATAATAGGTGGGAGATGATTTGTTCGTAATCCGGGCAATGATCGGATTAAGCAGGGGATTCGCTTCCGCTTCTTCCCTGAGGTAAGAGTACAGATTGGATTTGACCTGAAGCTCTTCTGTAAGCATGGTTTCATAGGTCAGCTGTTCGTTTTCCGCTGTGACGCGGTCCAGTTCCGCCTGCAGGTTTTCACGAAGTTTCCACTCACGGAAGAAACCGCCGAATGAATCGGCAATTCCGGCAAAAACCGACTGAACGGGAGTAATGATCCTTGAGATCACGGAATCATCACTGCCGAAGAGGGGCGCTCCGGATGTACGCTGTAAAATGAACGCGGCGAGTCCCAAAACCAGGATTACAGCGGCGGCTGCAAGGGCAGCGGCACGAAGACGCCGATGCTTCCTGCGGGTACGCCGTTCTGCTGTCTCCACAGGCTGCAGGTTTTCATCCAGCATGATCCCGGAAGAGAAAACCCGGGAAGGAGCACTTCCTTTTCCCTGATGGACATCCGTTTCCGGGGATTTGGGTGAATCTTCGGCTGAACGGCCCCGGAGTTTGCGGATCGCTTCATCCGGCGTATCGGAAGAAACGGAATCCGCAGAAGCAGAGTCTTCCGGATCGCTGTAAATATAATCATCCACGACAACCGGACGAAGATCTTTTGAAGCCTTACCACGCTTCTTCAGAAACGGCATCGGTGTCACCTCCTTCCGCCCCGGCGCTGCCGGAGTTTTCGGATTCCTCCGTGACATCCACAACGGTCACGTCACCGGTATCTTCCCATTCACCGGAAGAACCATCTCCTTCAGAAAAACCGATGTCTTCCGAATAATCATTGTAATCCATCATCTCAAGGTCATCTGAATAAAAGCCATCTGACAGGTCATATTCGTCTGTCTGTTCATCATCTGTGAAAGAGTCGTCCGCGGCCGGTTCATGATCTGCCGTAACATCTTCATCGGTCCGGAAGAATGTGCTGTCTTCGAGTCCGGCTGTTTTATAGCGGAGAACGACCACATGGTCAAGCGTGGAGAAATCCACATTGGGCTTCACGACGATATAATCCCGGTTATCCTTGGAACCCCGTGTGCTTTCGGTAATTACACCGATCGGGATTCCATCCAGGAAATCCATACCGACACCGGAGGTGACAACCTGGTCCCCGGGACGCGGAAGCTCGCTTTTCTCAACCAGATAGACACGGCACATGGACGTACCGTCAATTCCGATTGTCCCGTTCAGCGTGCCCTGGTCACGGCTGTTGGACTGGATTACCACACCGATGGAAACATTGGAATCGATGATTGTGCGGACGACTGAACGGTATTCATCCACGCTGTCGATATACCCAACCAGGGAGTTTTCAAATGTGACAGGCATCTCCCTGAGAATGCCGTCGGCAGATCCTTTATCAATCGTAAAAGTGGAGAAATAGTTGGTATCCGACCTGCCGATAATTTTGCAGGAAAGGGGATTCAGGTTTTCAATGTTCCGGACTTCATCGGAAAGCACCGTATACCGGCCCAGTTCGCCTTTCAGTTCATCCGCGAGCATTTTCTTATAGGTCAGCTGCTCATTCCTGGCTACTTCGGCTATATACCTCTCTTCCAGATCATCCCTCATCTGCCAGCCGCGTATAAATCCGACTGCCGTATCGGTCACACGGGAGAAGAATGACTGGACAGGAGAAACTACCCGGCTGATCAGGATTTCAGGTTTATCCAGAAAAGGGATACTGCTGTCAATCCGATGGAAAATATAGGCTGCAATAAACAAAATCAGCACAACGGTGACGACTGTAAGCGCCAAAGCGCGCAGGCCGCGGTGCTCCCTGCGGGGACGACGCCCCATGGTATCAACGGGCTGACGGTTATTGCCATCCAGAATGATGCCGGAGGAAGACACCCAGGGCTGAGCGGAGGCGTCTTTCCGCCCCAGATAGTTTTCGGCGGCGGAATCAAGAGATTCCGTGCTGCTTTCCTGACCGGAAGGCTCTTCGCCCCGACCGTCCTGAAGCTTACGCAACGCTTCTTCCGGTGTGTCGGATGAAGCAGAATCCACAGGGACAGATTCAACGGGATCATTGTAAATGAAATCATCCACCACAATGGGGCGGCTGTCTTTTTTGTCTTTTGCGTGTCTTCTCCGTTCCGGCACGGGGGTCACCTCCTTCCCGGCATGTATCGGCAGGAATCAGCTGTTTAATCAGAGGCTTAATGCGCGTTGTTTTTTCCGTTTGGCGAAACCAGCTGGATGTTTTCAGTGAGGTATCCGATTCCCAGGATACAGCAGTCACCCGGATCACGCGCAAGAAGGACGGGGATGCCCAGGCTTTCCGAAATAAAACGGTCCAGGGCAAAAAGGCGGGAAGCATCACCTGTCAGGTGAATGCCGCCGCGCATGATGTCAGCAGCAAGCTCAGGGGGCGTACGTTCCAGGACCCAGCGAATGGCTTTGACAATGGCACCGCAGGGCCCTTTGACGGCGTTGTATGCCTGGTCCGAGGTGAAATTGACAGTACCGGCTGAGGTGCTCAGCTGGTTGATTCCGCGGACAAGTACAGTCCGGGGCTCCTCAAGCGGAAGCGCTGCGGCAAGATCTTTCTTGATGTTCTCCGCAGTCTGCCGGCTGACCAGCAGGCTGCATTCCTTGCGGAGGTAATCCACAATTGCTTCATCCATCTTGCTGCCGCCAACCTGGATGCTCTGGGAAACGACAAGGCCGCCGAGGGAAATAACAGCGACATCCGTGGTACCGGCACCAATATCCACGACGAGGTTGCCGATCGGATCATAAACCGGCAGGCCGGTACCGATGGCGGCCGCAAAAGGTTTCTCAATCAGGAAAACATGGCGGGATCCGGCAGCAAAACGCACCGCTTCGGAAAGTGCCTTCCGGTTTACGTCATCCAAATTACAGGGGACGGAAACAATCACACGGGGTTTGCCGACGTAAGAAACGCCGATAGCTTTCCGGACAAAATAACGGAGCATCAGTTCTGCAACGTCAAAATCCGCCACCTGCCCGTTACGGATCGGCCAGACGGGACTCAGCCGGTCCGGAGAACGGCCCAGAAGAAATGCAGCCTCGTCGCCTACAGCCCGGACTGTATGCCGGCTTTCCCTGTCCAGCACGACAAGAGAAGGCTCAGAAATCACAATACCACGGCCGCGAACGTACAGATGAACCTGATCTGTACCCAGATCAATACCGATGTCAGGAGCCCAGAATGGCATAGACGACAATCTCCTTAATCAATCAAATCAACCGGGGAATTCAGGAAAACCAGGGATAGCCGGCTCGGATCAGCAGGGAACGGACCAGGTGCAGCGGAAGACCGATCACGGAAGAATAACTGCCTTCCATATGACTGATCCACAGCGATGCACGCCCCTGTATTGCATATGAACCGGCCTTGTCAAGCGGCTCGCCGGAAGCGACATAGGCTTCAATCTCCGCATCAGGGATGTCATCAAAGGTGACGGACGAGGTATCCCCATCCGTATAGATCACACCGGCCGGATTTACTACGGTTACGCCGGTATGAACCTGATGGGTGTTTCCGGAAAGGCGGCGCAGCATTGCGGAAGCTTCTTCGGGACCGGCTGGTTTGCCAAGAGTTACGCCATTCAGCTCCACAAGGGTATCTGCGGCGAGAATATACCGTCCGGCAATTTTGCCGCTGACAGCCAGGGCTTTGCGGGCGGACAGGATCCGCACGGCAGACGCGGCCGGCTCGGCGCATTGTTCATCCACACGGGCAGTACATATTTCAAACGGGATGCCGGCCAGAGAGAGCAGCTCACTGCGGCGCGGAGAAGCGGAAGCAAGGATTACTGTTTCCACAATCGAACCTCCTGCAGGGAACAAAATAACCCACTAATAATAACATAAAACAGAACGAAAAGAAAGTTATAATGACATGACCCCCGGTATCCGGAGCTTCCGGCCATGCAGGACAAAGAGAAATAGAATTCCGTATTTTGCATTTTCCGACCTTTTTTCCTGCAAACAAATCAATATAATAGAAAATGTACCGGAAAACGCAGCACAGGAATACAGACAGGAGGAATCATACATGTTTGAGTACCGCATTGAATTGTATGCTGTCCGGAAAGCAGAAGATGAAATGAACCGGATGGCGCATGAAGGATGGCGCGTCATTTCGGTCTGCCCGAACCAGGCGGGCGGATTCGGCATTATTGTCACTTATGAACGCACAAAATAAACATGGAGGTCAGCAGATATGAGTTATATAAAACGGATCGGTATCGTGGTGCTCTGCGCAGTGCTCTGCGCGGCGGCGGTTCCTGCAGCCGGGGAAAAAGCAGAAGGAAAAAAACGGATCGACACCCCGGAAGAAGCTGAACTATTTGTTTGTACCCTTCTGGGGGAAGACCCTGCGGCGCTGGACGGAGAATACCTGCTAAGCGCACGGATGGAACAGGCAATAACTGAAAACGGCGGATTCAGAGTATTGGCGCAGCAACTGGCTGCTTTGGGAAAAGCCGGTGAGATCAGCCCGGCTTATGAAGGAAAAACAGCGGGAATGAAATCATTCCGTGTTCCATGCCGGTTCGCGCTGGCAGAACGGGATATTGTACTGATCCCGGACGATGAGGGAGCAATCGATGGACTTGTGATCGACCTGTATACAGGTCCGGAACAGGCAGAAAGTGCGGAAACCAAAAATTATACAGAACTGCAGCTGGCGCTTCCGGTCGAGGAACTGAACGGAGAACTGCCCGGAACACTGACCATACCGGAAGGCGAAGGTCCCTTCCCGGCTGTGGTGCTGGTCCACGGAAGCGGTCCGAGCGACCGGGATGAAAGTATCGGCATGCTGAAACCTTTCCGGGATATTGCGGAAGACCTTGCCGGGAAGGGAATTGCCGTATACCGGTTTGAGAAGCGCACCCTGGTATATGGAGGAATCATGGCTGCCGACAGGAGTGCCACCCTGATGGATGAATCCGTGGTGGATGCCGCACGGGCCGTGCAGATGCTGGCGGGACAGGAGAAAATCGATCCGGAACGGATTTTTGTACTGGGACACAGTCTCGGCGGAACCGCCATTCCGGCCATCGATCTTGAACTGAAAAGCAAACCCGTACATGCGCGGGGATATATCCTGATGGCACCCGGCGCGCGGCGGCTGGATGAAATTATCCGGGATCAGTATGATTTCCTGGCAGCGCTGATGCCCGAAGCTGAATCCGAGCGGGAAGCAGTGTTTGCAGACCTGGACAGGCTGGAAAATCCTGACGCGCTGAAGGAAGAAGATGTCATAGCAGGAGCTTACGCAGAATACTGGAAATGGCTGATCGGATATGACGCTGTCAGCCTGGCCGCGGATATTGACGTTCCATGCCTGCTTCTGCAGGGCGAAGAGGATTACCAGGTGACCATGGAGGATTACCAACTTTTCCGGAACGCGACCGAAGGAATGGACAACTGGATTTTCAAATCCTATCCCGGCCTGGTTCATACATTCACGGAAGGGAAGAAAGCAGAAGGACCGGCGGCTTATACCCGAAACGGTCATGTCAGCGGGAATGTAACCGCGGATATCGCGGAATTTATCCTGAATAAATAAAGAGATTTACACGCATCGCAGGGGACCGGTCATTACAGGACGGTCCCTTTTTTATGTTCAGAACAGTCCAAACGGATTCCGGCATCATTTCCTGGAAAAAACAGCCGGAATGCACATCCCCGGAATGAAAAACCAGTCTTCTGAAATCGTTTGTAAAATTGACAAAGCATAAGATAAAGAAATATAATATACTGAATATACATGTATGCCGGAGGAACACCGAAATGACCAAAGCACTGATCTCCGTAACCGGGCTGGATACGACAGGCATTATTGCCAGCGTCGCTACGCGCCTGAGCGAAATGAACATCAACATCCTGGATATTACCCAGACAATCCTCGACGGTTATTTCACCATGATGATGATCGTGGACCTGGACGGAGCCAACCTGGATTTTGAGGAAATCAACCGCCGCCTGCAGCCTGTTCGGGATGAGAAGAAAATGACGATCCATATGCAA
Organism: Clostridia bacterium; assembly: GCA_017427165.1. Classification (GTDB taxonomy): domain Bacteria; phylum Bacillota; class Clostridia; order Christensenellales; family Aristaeellaceae; genus Aristaeella. The sequence continues at coordinate 76,505 of JAFRTK010000118.1, read as the reverse complement.
CGAATGGATATATTCGATGCTATGCACCGGATCTGACAGGAGGCGGATACCATGATTGAGACCGGAGAGATTCTCCAGACCATGCGGATGATCCAGGAGGAAAATTTTGACATCCGTACAATTACACTGGGAATCAACCTGCTGGACTGTTCCGACCCGGATCCGGCGAAATGCGCGGAGCGGGTGTATGAAAAAATCTGCAAAACTGCCCGGAAACTGGTACGCACCGGCGAAGACATTGAAACCGAATTCGGAATTCCAATTGTCAACAAGCGCATCAGTGTTACTCCGGTCAGCATGATCTGCCAGGGAGACCCAAGACCGATCGCTTTCGCGCTCGACCGTGCAGCGGCTGAAGTCGGGGTCAATTTCCTGGGCGGGTATTCCGCACTGATGCACAAGGGCGCCACAAAGGCCGATGAACGGCTGCTTGCCTCCATTCCGGAGGTGCTGAGTGAGACAAAGCTCCTGTGCTCAAGCGTCAATGTGGCATCCACCCGGAGCGGCATCAACATGAATGCCGTGAGGGAAATGGGAGAAATCATCAAGAAAACCGCTGAAATGACTGCAGACAGCGACGGACTCGGATGTGCAAAGCTGGTCGTGTTCGCCAACGCGGTGGAAGATAACCCATTTATGGCCGGCGCTTTCTGCGGACCGGGCGAACCGGAATGCGCGATCAATGTCGGCGTCTCCGGGCCCGGTGTTGTGAAAGTCGCCCTGGAAAGTGTGAAGGGACAGCCGTTTGACGTAATTGCTGAAACCATCAAACGCACCGCATTCAAGATTACGCGTGTCGGGCAGCTGGTTGCCCGTGAAGCCAGCCAGCGGCTGGGAATTCCCTTCGGAATTGTGGACCTGAGCCTTGCACCCACTCCGGCACGGGGAGACTCTGTGGCGCATATCCTGATGGAGATGGGCCTGGAAATGGCCGGCGCACCCGGTACAACCGCAGCACTCGCATTGCTGAATGACGCCGTGAAAAAGGGCGGCGTGATGGCCAGCAACCATGTGGGAGGCCTGAGCGGTGCGTTTATTCCGGTAAGCGAGGATATCGGCATGATTGAGGCTGCCGCCGCCGGCGCACTGACGCTGGAGAAGCTGGAAGCAATGACATGCGTGTGTTCCGTGGGGCTGGACATGATCGCCATTCCCGGAGATACATCAGCAGCCGCTATCAGCGGAATTATCGCGGATGAGGCAGCCATCGGAATGGTGAACAACAAAACAACCGCTGTACGTGTGATTCCGGCCGTCGGCAAGAAGGCCGGCGACCGTGTGGAATTCGGCGGGCTGCTGGGCTTTGCACCGGTCATGCCTGTGAATCCGATGCGGAACGACGAATTTATCGCCAGGGGCGGCCGGATTCCGGCGCCGCTTCACTCTCTGAGGAACTGATGAGGAGAATATGAGCAATTTTGTTGATCAGGTAAAGATAACGGCAAAAGCCGGCAACGGCGGCAACGGATCTGCATCCTTCCACCGGGAAAAGTATGTCATGAACGGCGGACCGGACGGCGGAGACGGCGGAAACGGCGGAGACATCCAGTTCTACGCAGATGAGAATATGCATACCCTGCTTGATTTCCGGTTCCGGAGCAAATATACGGCGGAAAACGGCGGGGACGGAAGCGCCAACCGGTGCACGGGAAAACGGGGAGAAAACCTGGTGATCAAAGTACCGGTCGGCACAGTCATCCGGGACGATGAGACAGGACGGGTTATGGCCGATATGGATACTCCCGGGGAAACCCGGACCCTGCTGAAAGGCGGTAAGGGAGGCTGGGGGAACCAGCATTTTGCCACTGCCACCCGGCAGGCACCGAATTTTGCAAAGCCCGGAATCAAGACTGAAATCCGGACACTGAAGATGGAACTGAAAACCATCGCAGATGTCGGACTGGTCGGATACCCGAATGTCGGAAAAAGCTCCATCCTGAGTACTGTGACCAGTGCAAAGCCGAAGGTCGGGAATTATCATTTTACCACCCTGACGCCTAACCTGGGCATTGTACGGCGGTACGGAAAAGATATTGTGCTGGCTGATATCCCGGGCCTGATCGAAGGCGCGGCAGACGGGGCCGGACTCGGCCATGATTTCCTCCGGCATGTTGAACGGACACGCCTGCTGCTGCATGTGGTGGATATTTCGGGAAGCGAAGGGCGCGATCCGATTGACGACCTGGACCAGATCAATACTGAGCTGGACAACTACGGGAACCTGGGCGAACTGCCACAGATTATTGTGTGCAACAAAATGGACCTGCCGGGTGCCGAGGAGAACCTGAAACGCATGAAGGTGCTGGCGGAAGGCATGGGATGTCCTGTGTTCCCGGTGAGCGCTGCAACCAGGGAAGGTTTTGAACCCCTTCTGGACGAAACCGCAAAAATGCTGGAGACACTTCCGCCGATCCTGCATTACGCGGAAGAGGAAGAGGAAGAACCCGAACAGAAGCTGACAAATGACTTCACCATTGAACGAGACGGTGAGGACTATGTGGTAACCGGTGCCGGCATCGAGCGCCTGATGGAAAGCGTAAATTTCGACGACCTTGAAAGCCTGAACTGGTTTCACCGGACATTGCGGCGAATCGGCGTAATCGACGCACTCCGGGAACAGGGAGCCGGTGAAGGATCCACCGTGCGGATCGGGGAAATGGAATTTGATTTTGTCGAGTAACCGGAAGAACGGAGGGAACAATATGACCGGCAAACAACGGGCAATGCTGCGGGGAATGGCCAATACCCTTGAGACCATTCTTTATATCGGCAAGGATGGGATTACAGACAATACCATCAAGGAGGCATATGACGCGCTGGAAGCGCGTGAGCTGATCAAGGGATGCGTGCAGCAGGGAGCTCCGCTGACCGCGAGGGAAGCCCTGACGGAACTGTGCGAAAGGACCGGCGCGGAACCGATCCAGCAGATCGGCCGGCGGTTTGTGATGTACCGCCCCAGCCGGGAGAACCCCCGGATTGTAATTGAGTAAAAATTCCATTACGGAAGTGAGCACAATGAATACACCGCATATCAGGGATTTTGCAGGCAAACGGATCCATATGATCGGTATCGGCGGGAGCAGTATGAGCGGCCTTGCCGAAATGCTGATTGAGCAGGGGTACCGGGTAACCGGAAGCGACCGGGATGAAGGATACCTGATCCACCATGTCCGGGAAGCGGGCGGTGAAGTGATGATCGGCCAGCGTCCGGAAAACGTGCACGGGGCGGATCTGGTGGTGTATTCCGCAGCGATCGCGAAAGACAATCCCGAACGGGCTGAAGCAGACAGGCTCGGGATTCCTTCGCTGGAACGGGCATACCTGCTCGGACAGCTGATGGAAGGGTATCCGAAGGCAGTCGGCATTTGCGGGGCACACGGAAAAACAACTGTTACAAGCATGCTGAGCCAGATACTCCTTGAGAACGGAAAAGACCCAAGCATTCATATCGGAGGACGTTTGGATGCCATCGGCGGAAGCGTGCATATCGGTCACAGCGACATTTTTGTGGCGGAAGCATGTGAATTCAACCGGAGTTTCCTGCAGATCAGCCCGACGGTGGCTGTGGTGCTGAACATCGATGCTGACCACCTGGACTGCTATCGGGATATTGATGAAATTGAAGAAACATTCGGTCAGTTCCTGAGCGCGCTTCCGGAGAACGGAATCGCCATCGGAAACGGGGACGATCCCAGGGTGCGCCGGCAGATTGAAAAGCTGGACTGCCGGAAAATCTTTTTCGGATTTGACTCCCGGAATGAATGGCATCCGGAACGAAAAGAGGAGGACGACCGCGGATACGCAACGTTCAGCCTCATGCACCGGGAACAGGAAACAGTCCGGATGAAAATGGGAGTTCCCGGAGATTTCAACGTGATGAACGCCATGGCCGCCATGGCCGCTGCCGACGCGCTGGGCGTGGAACCCGTGAAAGCGGCCGCCAGCCTGGAACACTTTACCGGCGCCCACCGGCGGTTTGAACTGACGGATGAGATTGACGGTGTGGAAATATTCCACGACTACGGCCACAATCCGGCTGAAATGAGGAATGCGCTGAGCATTGCAAGAAAACGCTGCAAAGGCCGCCTCTGGGCGGTCATGCAGCCCCACACATTCAGCCGGGTCCGGAACCTGTTCAATGATTACCTGACCTGTACAGAGACGGCGGATATTACACTGGTTACCGATATCTGCGCCGCGAGGGAAAAGGACCCCGGGGACCTGAACAGCGGGATGCTGGTAGACGGGATGGTCAGAAACGGGATTGACGCACACTGGACGCCCACATTTGATGATACGGAAAAATACCTGCGGGAAAACTGGCAGGCCGGAGACCTGGTGCTGACGATGGGGTGCGGGGATATCAACCTGCTCAATGTCCAGATCCACCGGCATGAAACGGAAAAGGGGGAGAAAAAATGATTCCCCGGAACAGAAGAGAAATCCGTACAGATATCCTGCAGGAAAACATGAAAAAAATCCGCGGCAGCGTGCCCGGCGGCGTAAAAGTGCTGGCGGTTGTCAAAGCAGACGGGTACGGTCACGGCGCGGCTGAAACAAGCCGGGCAGCCCTGGCCGGCGGAGCCGATATGCTGGCTGTCGCGTCTGTAGGTGAAGGCGTATCCCTTCGGGAGGCAGGAATCAGCGCACCGATCCTGGTGCTGGGTGCCGTGCTCGATATTGACGCATCCGACGGTGTTGAACATGGGCTTATCCAGACAGTATGCACTCCTGAAATGGTACGGATCTGCGAAGAAGCCGGGAAAACGCTGGGGAAAACAGCGGAAGTCCACCTGAAGGTGGATACCGGTATGGGCCGCATCGGCGTAAGGAACACCGAAGAACGTGACGCGGTGCTTGCTGAAATCGGGAAATGTCCGCATGTGAAACTGACTGGGGTGTTCACGCACCTGAGCGACGCGGATGGGGACGACGAAGGTATGGCATATACAGAGGAACAGTTCCGGATCTTCCGGCAGCTGACCGATGAACTGCCGGAAGATGTGATCCGGCATTGTGCCAATTCCGCTACAATCCACCGCCGGCCGGATATGGCCATGGATATGGTCCGCGCCGGTATCAGCCTGTACGGGTATCCGCCGGTCGAGGACAATATCGGACTGAAACCTGCGATGCGGTGGACAGCCAAAATCAGCTATATCAAAGAGCTTCCTGCCGGGGCATATATCAGCTACGGAAGAACTTACCGCACAGACAGGAACACCCGCGTGGCTACTGTGACATGCGGATATGCGGACGGATACCACCGAGCTGCAAGCGGAAAGGCAGAGGTGCTGATTCACGGAAAGCGCGCACCGATCCTGGGCAGGATCTGTATGGACCAGATGATGGCTGACATCAGCGGCATAGATGATGTGAAAGCTGAGGATGAGGCTGTACTGATGGGGACGGACGGAAATGAGAGCATCACGGCCGAGGATCTTGCAAAGTGGAGCGGAACAATCAGCTATGAAATCCTGGTGGACGCCGCCAACCGCGTAGAACGCGTGTTCCGCAGCGGGATGAGTGAAGAAGACGGAAAGGACTGAAACACAGATGACGGTAAAGAAAAAACAGCCGGTGAATCCGGTGACAAAGCCCTACCTGACCGGAGCTGTGACGGACGAGAATACACTCAAAAAGGTGCTGAAGTTCTTCGGGAGCATGCTGCTGATGATCATTATGTGCTTTATTATCAGCACCATGATGAATTTCGGGAACGGTTTCCTGCGAGTCGGCGCAAACGCTGCAGTAGTCCTCCTGGTGCTCTTCATCCTTTACAACCAGGGACAGACTCACGGCGCTGAGGCTGTAGCCCGGGGCGAAATCCTGTACCAGCGCCAGGAAAAAGGCCTGGAAATCACAGCCAGCGAACGAAGGCTGAGCTATCATCCGCTGAAGGGATATGTAACCGCGCTGATCGGAATGATCCTGTTTGTTATCCCGGCGGTGATACTTGCGTTCGGCACGGAACGGCAGATGACTACCGCCGGGACGCTGCCGGGGTGGACAAGTTCACTCCTGCGGAGAAGCGACATCGGCGGTGCGCTGGTTTCCTATACAGAAGGAGATCCCATCAGATCCATGGATATCATCCGGATGATTGTGCGGGTGACCATTATGCCGTTTGTCAGCATGGTTGGTTCCGCCAATAAGGATCTGATGCTGACCGTTGAGCGGATCAGCCCGATTCTTCTGCTTTTACCCGTTGTTTCATACGGAACCGGATTCCTGTTCGGGAAAAATGTACGGACGAGGATCCATACCCAGATTGAGGAAAACCGGAAGATCCGGAAAAAGCGGGAAATCAAAGCGCGAAAGGCACGCCGCAGGACTGCATCCGCACCGGAACAGCTGAACTGACAGGGAGCGGAAGATGCGTATTATCGCGGGTACCGCCCGGGGGCGGAAAATCGAAGCGCCGGAAGGGAAAAATACCCGTCCCACGCTTGACAGGGTACGTGAAAACCTGTTTAATATTCTGCAGATGAATATCCGGGGCAGCCGGGTGCTGGATCTTTTTGCCGGGAGCGGTGCTTTGAGCCTTGAAGCCCTCAGCCGCGGCGCTGAAAGTGCGACAATGGTGGATTCTGACCGGAACGCAAACCGGATACAACGGAAAAACCTGGAATCACTTGGATTTGCCGGACAGGCTGAAGTCGTGATGCGGGACTGGAAACAGGCTGTCAGGGAACTGACGCGCGAGGGGCGCCGGTATGACCTGGTGTTCCTGGATCCTCCGTACCGCATGACTGACCTGCATGAGGTGTTTTCCGCGCTGGAAGGCCTTCTGGAGGAAGACGGACTTGTCATCCTTGAACATGAGGCAAAAGCTGAAATATCCGCCGGGGATGCATTCAGTGAAACGGACCGGAGACAGTGGGGTTACTGCGGCGTCAGTTTTTACCGTCTCAGGAAAGACCCCGGGAACGGCACGGAAGGAGAAGAAGCATGAAGGGCGTTTTTCCCGGATCATTTGATCCGCCGACACGGGGACATCTGGACCTGATCCGCCGGGCTGCGTCCATTATGGAGCATGTAACCATCTGTGTAATGGTCAACATCTCAAAAACCGGCATGATTCCTTTTGACCAGAGGGCTGCGATGCTGAAAAAAGCCTGCAGTGATATTCCGAATGTTTCGGTGGACCAGTGGGACGGCCTGCTGGCAGACTATATGCGCAGCCGGGAACCGGGCACCGCTGTAATCCGGGGAGTGCGCAGCATCGCTGAATTTGAGCAGGAACGGAATGCGGCTGCCGTTAACCGTATGCTGTATCCCGGGCTTGAAACCATCCTGCTCTTTGCCGGGGACGGAATGGACAGCGTGTCCTCCTCCACGGTGCGGGAAATTGCAGCATTCGGCGGAGATTACAGTTTCCTGATTCCGGAGAAGATCTCAAAGGATATCGACAGGTACCTGAAGAAATAAAAACTGCCGGATGCGGCGGATGAGGAGGAAAAGGACATGGCGGGAGACATCAACAGCGCGGAGCTTTGCCTGAAAGCGGTCAGCGTGCTGCAGGAGGAACTGCGGAACGCGCGGAAAACCCTGATCAACAGCGAAACATGTGTGGTTAACCGGAGCACAATGACGGCCCAGCTGGAATACCTCCGTGACAACATTCCGGATACGGTGGACAAGGCTGCTGAAATTGTCAGGAATGAAGAACAGATCCGCATGGAAGCGGAGAGAATCCGGAAGGATACCCTGAGCAACGCACAGGCGCAGGCCCAGGGAATGGTGGATGACGCGAGCGCAAAGGCCGCATCCATGATTGACCAGGCGGTCCAGGAAGCAAACGCGCGGGTGGAGCATGCTGTCAATGAGGCGAACGCCACCGTAGAGAACGCCAAAGCGGAAGCTGCCCGGATCATCGCAGACGCCCAGAAGAAGGCGGACGAACTCGTGGAAGAGGAAAGCATTGTCCGCAGGGCCCGTGTAGAAAGCGAAGAACTGCGGGAAAACGCACGCCAGGAAGCTGCGAACCTGCACAAGAATACGCTGAACTACATTGACTCCCTGCTGGCAGAGACGGATCGGAAGATGAGCGAGCTGATCAACAATATCCGCCTGGAACGGAATGAGATCCAGAACCGCAGGTAAAAACGAATTTGTATAAAATGACCAAAGTGAAAGAGGAATGCTTGTGGAAACGGGCAGTTCCTTTTTCTTTTGCCTTTCCGTATAATATAGGCACAGATGGAGGCACAGGCTTCCGAAAAAGCATAGGAGGATTCAACAATGGCAAGTGTATCCCTTCAGCACATCTACAAGGTATATACCGGAAACGTAACCGCTGTCAGCGACTTCACGCTGGACATCGAAGACAAGGAATTTATCGTTCTGGTCGGACCTTCCGGCTGCGGAAAGTCCACCACCCTGCGTATGGTCGCCGGCCTGGAAGAAATTTCCGACGGCGAACTGTACATCGGCGACAAGCTGGTGAATGACGTTGCCCCCAAGGACCGCGACATCGCAATGGTGTTCCAGAACTACGCTCTGTATCCGCATATGACCGTGTATGACAACATGGCATTCGGACTGAAGCTCCGCAAGACCCCCAAGGATGAAATCAAGCGCCGTGTGGAAGAAGCTGCGAAGATCCTGGACATTGCCCACCTGCTGAACCGTAAGCCGAAGGCCCTGTCCGGCGGCCAGCGCCAGCGTGTTGCTCTGGGACGTGCTATCGTCCGTGAGCCCAAGGTCTTCCTGTTCGACGAACCCCTGTCCAACCTGGACGCAAAACTGCGTGTTGCGATGCGTACCGAAATCACCAAGCTGCATCAGCGCCTGCAGACCACCTTCATCTACGTTACCCACGACCAGACCGAAGCTATGACGATGGCCAGCCGTATCGTGGTTATGAAGGACGGCGTTATCCAGCAGGTGGATACCCCCCAGAACCTGTACGACTTCCCGGCGAATGAATTCGTCGCCGGCTTCATCGGCAGCCCCCAGATGAACTTCTTCAATGTCCGCCTCGAGCGCGAAGGACAGGATGTTGTGGCGCTGTTCGGCGAGAACAAGATCGTGGTTCCCGAGAAGAAGATCGCGAAATTCACCGACGAGAGCTACATCGGCAAGGAAGTTGTGATGGGCATCCGTCCTGAAAACATCTCCGATGATGAAGCGAAGCTCGCTGAGTTCTCCACCGCCACGATCGATGTGGACGTGGAAGTGACCGAACTGATGGGTTCCGAAACCTATCTGTACCTGAGCACCACCGGCAAGGACGGCAACATCATCGCCCGTGTGGATCCCCGCACCTCCAGCAAGGCCGGCAACAAGATCCGCATCGCGTTCGATACGAACCACCTGCACTTCTTCGACAAGGAAACGGAGAAGACCATCCTGAACAGCGGTTACATCGGATAATCAGCATTCAGAAAAATAAGTCCCGGGCTGAGAAGCCCGGGGCTCTTTTTTACTGTTATGACCTGTCAGTCTGTGTTGAGCTGGGAACGGCAGATTTTGAGGGAAGGAATCCGGGCAATAATCTCCGGCGAAGTTTCATTCAGATGATTTCCGTCCGAATATCCTTTTCCAACGGATATACGATTGTAGTTCAGGCTGGAAATCTGCAGAAAGAGAATCTCCTCTCCATTGACAGCATAGACAACAGCACTGTGCTGGAAGCTCATTTTATTGGCACGGTATTCCACACGCACAATGTCACCAACTCGGAGACCGCCGGCAGCTTCCATGGAATAGTAACATTTCCAGTTCCTGTGAGGATTGGGCTCGCCGGAAAGCAGATAACCGATGAACTGGGCAAAACCGAAGCATTCACCCCATCCGCCGGTATTCGGCGAGTAGGACGCAACCTGGTCAATGCCCCAGCGGCAGCCGTACCAGTCTTTCCGGAAGCCGGAACGGTTGTGACGGATTACAGCGGTATCCGTCCAGCCGGGACATTCGGGGATTCCATGGTATGTCTGATCTGTATTTGCCGGGGTAGTCCAATACCAGCCGTCATACAGTTCATATTCTTCAATAATGGCATCGAGGTTTTCCGTGGTAAATACGCCGGCAAAACGGTCGTCCTTGTAATTATATGCAGCCAGCGTGGAAACTGTGCAGGGCAGGACCATGAATAACACCAGGACAAAACAGCAAAAGCGCTTCAAGGTCCTGCCTCCTTTTTCAAACAGATTTCTCTGGCCATATTATAAAGCTTTCGGGAGTCCGGCGCAACCTGGACAGCCGGAAAACAGGTCTTTCAATAAATTCCTGTTTGTGATAAAATCAATCAGATCAACGCAGAAGGGGGAAAACCGCATGAACCCAGAGTCCGTTCGCATCAGCCTGATGACAGCGGATGAGGTACCGGACAGTATCCGGACACGCCTGAATTCAGGCACTGAAACTGTGCGCGGAAACGGGATGATCTATGCCCGGGCAGGCGGTAAATACCTGTGCTGTGAAGACAATGATGCCGGAGAAAACCTGATCCGCGCCCTGAATGAAACCAGGACCGAACGCGGCGCGGTTTCCGATCCGTGGCAAAAGATCCTGCGCGGTGAGGTTTCCGAAGGGATTCTCCGCGACGGAGTTCCGAGGTGTGTGATTGTTTTTCGCGCTTCCGCCCGACAGGAACGTTCCCTGCTGGATGAGCTGATTCCGCTGGAACCCGGGGATGCCATAATCGAGAACGACGGCGGAACAGTTCTGATCAAAAAGACGGATGGACTGACAGATGAAGAGATTGCCGAATTCGCCGCAGCGGTAACAAGTGCCGCTGAAACCGAAGCCGGCATACGGCTGCAGGCCGGAATCGGCCGGCCGACCCGAAAAGTAACAGAACTGAAGGAAAGCTATTCCGAAGCTGAATCGGCAATCAATATGGGAAGGCATTTCCTTTCCGGTGAATCGGTATATGCATTCGGGCACCTGGCCGCAGAACGGCTGATAAGCGCTGTGCCCGCCGCAGACCGCGTACAGCTGAGAAAGGAACTGTTTACCCCGGAAACCCGAAAACTACTGACCAGTGAAATGATGGAAACAATTGACGCATTTTTCCGGAACGACCTGAACCTGTCCACAACGGCCCGGGAAATGTTTATCCATCGGAACACGCTGATTTACAGGCTGGACAAGATCCGGAAAGTAACCGGATACGACCTGCGGCATTTCCAGGACGCAATGGCTTTCCGACTCCTGAGCCGGCTCCCGGAAAACGATGAATAAACATGGGAAAGTGTTTCCTGTGAACGGAGGACCCCGAATGAATAAAAAACTGCTGCTGATTGGCGTACTGGGACTGTGCATGTGCCTTCTGACCGGATGTGTCGGATCCGAATTCTTCGGACTGAGATCCCCCTGGCTTGAAAGTCTTTTCGGAGAAGATACGGAAGAGGAAAACGGAAACCAGACGGCAGATGCCCAAAGTGAAACGGTTACAATCAGCCGGGAAGAGTATGAGCAGTACCGACAGTTCGATGAAATGATCGACCTGATGGAATTTGCTGAAAACGCTTTCTACAAGGATACTGACCGAGAGAAGATGCTGCAGTATGCAGCCAAAGGCCTGATGGCCGGCCTGGATGATCCGTATTCTTTTTACTATACGCCTGATGAATGGGCTACCATGTGGGAAGACGATGAGGGCGAATATGAAGGCATCGGTGTCCTGATCAATGCAAACTACAGGAACGGAATCTGTACCATTATCCGCGTATTCAAGGGGAGCCCGGCAGAAGAAGCTGGCGTACAGCGCGGCGATATCCTGTATAAAGTCGGAGATGATCTGTATGTGACTGCAGAAACACTGCAGGATGCTGTGGATATTATGAAGGGGAAAGCCGGTTCCTCCGTGGATGTGACCTTTATCCGCAACGAGGAGGAAATTACCTACAATATCATGCGGCGGAAGGTAAACGTGAACCAGGTTGAGAGCACAATGCTGGCCAAGGATATCGGATATATCGCACTGTATCAGTTTGCCGGAGCAGCTGAGAAGGAATTCGAAACGGCGATGCGCAAGATGATCACCAGCGGTGCCAAAGGATTGATCATTGACCTGCGCGACAACCCGGGCGGATGGGTGGAACAGGCGCGGTATATCGCAGATCTGTTTATGGATCAGGGTGAGCTCTGTTATCTCGTTTATAAGGACGGATATGAAGATCATACAGAGTACCTGACCCGTGACGGCAAGGTCAATGTGAAACTGGTGGTGCTGATGAATGAGAACAGCGCCAGCAGTTCCGAAATCCTGGCCGGGGCACTGCGTGACTGCGCGGATGCAACGCTGGTCGGTACCGTCAGCTTCGGCAAGGGGATTGTCCAGGCGGTCACTGAAATCGGCCAAAAAGGTGCAGGATTCCAGATGACGATTGCTTCATATCGGACCCCGAAGGGAACGGAGGTTCACGAAGTCGGTATTATCCCCGATGTGGAAATAACGCTGCCGGAGGGTGATAACGGTATGTACGATTTCGCAGACCTGGAACATGATGTGCAGCTGCAGCAGGCGCTGGAGGCCATGAAGGAAAAACTGAAATGACCGGGACAGGGGAGTCCTGAGGCTGTCCGGTATCCGGCAGCCCAATTAATCAACAGCTTTTTTCAACAGAGGAGTGAATGAACGATGAAACGACTGGTTGCCATACTGATCTGCCTGATGACTGTAACGACATTTGCCTTCGCAGAAGGCAGCACATTTACATTGACTGCCCCGAGCGGAGCACCGGCCATTGCTGCAGCCAGGTTGGCTGAGAATGATCCGGATCATTACCGCTTTATTGCCGCTGACACGATTGCAGCGGAATTCAGCAAAAATGAAGCAGACTTTATTATCGCACCGATCAATGCGGGGGCAAAACTTTACAAGGCCGGGAAATCAAGCTATATTCTCGGCGCCGTTATCACACGGGGCAATCTGGTATTTGCTTCCCAGCGGGAAGGATTTACGATGAATGATATCAACGGGGCAAAGATCACACTGTTCGGTGAAAATACAATCAATGCCTCAGTTGCTTTGTTTGTCCTTGAACAAAAGGGAATTGTACCGGATGATGTGGAATATCTGGCAAGCGCCGCGGAAACCCAGACACTGCTGATGACGGACGCAGAATCAATTGTGATGACTGCGGAACCTGCTGTTACTGCCGCCAAAATCAAAAATGAAAAGATTACCAGCATTTCGCTGACAGAGGAACTGAACAGCCTGACCGGAGATAACGGATATGCACAGGCCGGCCTGTTCATCCGGGCGGAAACCCTGGAAAAAGACCCGGAAGGGGTCAGAGAATACCTTGCACTCATCAGGAACAGTGCAGACGCGGTTTATTCGGATCCGGAAGGCGTTGTGAAGGCAGCAGTGGCACTGGAAATCCTGCCGAATGAAAAAGTGGCTGCCGCCGCGATTCCCAATTGCGGAATCCAGTATACCGCCGCTGCTGACGCGAAGGAACTGGTTGAATTTACCGCCAACATTGACCTGGCCCAGTTCGGCGGTACGGTTCCCGCAGACGAATTCTACTATGCTGAAAAATAAAAAAGCCCGGGAGGGCATTGCTTTCCTGCTGGGTATTGTGCTGATCCTGATTCTGATTGAAGCGGGCAGCGCACTGAAGGGTGACCGGCTGGTTTTTCCCACTGCGGGAGAAATCAGCCGGGCTTTTGTACGCCTGATCTCAAGCGGCGGCACGTGGGCCAGGATCGGGACCACCCTCCTGCACATCATTGAAGCCCTGGCCATTTCCGTACTGATCGGTACCGGACTCGGGATTGCGGAGGGACTGATTCCGTTTCTGCACGCGCTTCTTCGCCCATTGATGTCGCTGCTGCGGTCCCTGCCGATGATCCTCCTGGTGATTATCATCATGGTGATTGCGCCATATTCCATGGTGCCGGTGCTTACGGCCGGGATGGTGCTGATCCCGATGATCAGCGAAGCCGGATATGAAGGCGTTGTACGAATGGATCCGGAACTGATCGATGTATACCGGATGAACAGCGGACTGAACCTGACAATCCTGGCCAGGGTATACCTGCCGATGATGAGCGGGTACATGAAACAGGCGTTCATCAACGCGGCCGGCATGGGCCTGAAAGTGATCGTGACAGCCGAATACCTGGTGCAGACCAGGGATTCCCTCGGAAAGACAATCTATACCGCAAGCTACTTCAATGAATATCCAGATATTTACGCATACGCGCTGATTATGATCGGCCTTGTGGCACTTCTGACCGGTGTGCCGCGGCTTCTGATCCGAGCTGCGGAAAACCGCAGGAAACCGGTTACCAGTTCGCAATTTCCTTTTCGATAAGATCTGCCGTTGCAAGGACACCATGTTCCCGGCCCAGCGATTCGCTGATGTGCCGGGCATTTTCATAATACGAGGAGTTGCTCTTCAGATCCAGCAGGGCTTTCGTCAGACGGTGGACGGACAGAGAAGCACGGGGAACCGGCTTCGGGCCGCAGCCCACCCTGTAAACACGCATTCCCCAGAAAGTCTGGTCGCCGGCAAAGGGAATAATCAAAGCCGGCTTTCCATAGCGCAGGCCGGATGCCGTTGTACCGGCACCCCCATGATGAACGACCGCGCTGACACGCGGAAAAAGCCAGTCATGGGGGATGTCATCCACAAACAGGACAGAACGGCCGGATTTCAGTTTCCGGCCATGCCAGCCGGCAGAAATAACCGCACGGATCCCTGCGGCATGGACTGAACGAAGGACTATTGAAAGCAGACGATTCATATCTCCGGAATTCATCGAGCCAAAACCGATATATATGGGACGTTCACCGGAAGAAAGGAAGCCTGTCAGTTCCCTGGGAGGGTCATATTCGACAGGCGACTCATCAAAACAGAAACCGCTCATATGCACATGTTCCCCCCAGTCTTCCGGACGGGGGAAAAGACACGGACTGATGGGATAGATTACCGGCACCACATGGGTTCCGATCCGGTAATCCGGTCGGACGGCAGGACGGCGGTCCGTCAGCCCGCTGCTTCGGCGCCATTCACCGAGCACATGCTTTTCAATTGTTCCGATAAGATAATACCCGGCTTTATAGGTGGATTTATTCAGAAATGATCCGAGCCGCTGATTGCGCACGGCAGAAATCGGCACATCCCCGGTGGGATCCATCGGGAAAAGATTGACCTGAATGCATGGAATGTTGAATTTCTCAGCAATGGAATAATAAACAGAACCGAAGAAATTGCAGACCATGGCATCTGCGCCGCTGCAGCTGTCAAGCATATCCCGGAGCATTTCCGGAGCAGTATCCTTTACTCCCTTCCAGAGACGGGGGAGATATGTAACTCCGCTCGTGTCCGGTTCCATAATGGATTCCATCATCTTTTCCACACTGCCGCTGAGCGCATGGAAACCGAGGCCGGCGGATACGACAGTTTCCCTGAAACGGGTAAAAGCTGTTATTGTTACCTCATGACCGCGTGACTTCAGGATACGGCCGATGAGGATGAAAGGACGGACATCGCCGGTGGAACCGACCGAAAGAAGGGTGATTTTCATGAAAATCCACCTCAGAAGTATAATTGAACGTACATAACACTGTTATTATAACAGTATCAAAAAGTATTATATCACAGGCATGCCAAGATGTCAGCCAATCAGCCAAAACCGTTCAAACTGGCCGGAAAACCGCATAAAACAGGCATCCCCGGGGAAAAAACGTTTGCATAAATAGCATCTAAGCTGTATAATAACCTCTGCGAAAAGATGCATTTTTCGCTGATGGGGGTAGTAAATGTATAAATTGCTGCTGATTTCAGATCAGGAGGACGTACTGCACGCATTTGAGGAGGTCGGAAACTGGGAAAGAACCGGTTTCAGACCGCCGCACATCCGCCATGATTTTGAAGGAGCGAAAGACAGCCTCGCAAAGCACCATGCTGACGGTATTGCCATTGCGGTCGATCCGGAAGAGGAGGAGCGTATCCTGGCATACCTGCAGGAGTATTTTCCAACGGTCAGCATTTTCCAGGCAGGACGGACGCGGGAAGAGGTACTGATGTACCTGAACGAGCTGAATACCCTCCTGAACCGGCTGCATGCGGACTTTTCAAATGACCGGTTCCTGGAGACTGATATGCTGGCCGAATGCCGGCACGAGTTTTTCCGAAAGGTAATGACCGGAAAAGTCAAAAACTACGCCGATCTTACACGCAACATGCGCCTGCTGCGCAGCCGGATGGATGCTGACCAGCCGTGCCTGCTGATGGAACTGACCCAGAAGGAAACCGGGATTGATGACGATCTTGACGAACGCTGGGAATACAGCCGGGAACGCCTGGAAATAACACTTCGCAAGATGCTGGGCGGTGATGTCCGGGGATTCCATATTCTCCCGACGGTTCATCCGAGCGGAGAGATTATGGTTCTGTGCTGTCCGCTGCACGGAGCCAGCGTCCTGACAGGCGAAAGTATGAGTACACTCCTGATCAACCATGTGGAGGAAGGGATTGACCATCTGAAGGAGTACTTCGGACTGGACCTGACTCTCCAGAAAACCAGGATCCTGCCCGCGCTGAGCGCCCTGTGCACGGACGCGGGTGAAAATAAGCAATAACCATATCGACAAGGGAGGAAACAAGATGGGCATTCTGGACAAAATCAAAGGACAACTGATTGACGTCATTGAGTGGTCTGACAGTTCTGCGAACACCATGGTCCACAAGTATGACATGAACGGCAAGGAAATCATGAACGGCGCTCAGCTGACCGTTCGTGAAAGCCAGGTCGCCATCTTTGTGAGCGAAGGACAGCTGGCCGATGTTTTTGAGCCCGGCCGCTATGAGCTGACCACCAGCAACCTGCCGATCCTGACTGCGCTGAAGAGCTGGAAATACGGATTCAACAGCCCTTTCAAATCCGATGTTTACTTCGTGAACACAAAGCAGTTCCTGGACAAGAAGTGGGGCACCAGCAATCCTGTTATGATGCGTGACGCCGAATTCGGAATGATCCGTCTGCGGGCTTTCGGCATTTACAGCTTCAAGGTCAATGATGCTGAAAAGTTCCTGAAGGAAGTATTCGGTACGAGCGCACTGTTCACAGTGGACGGTGTTGAAGGACAGATCAAGCGGACCCTTGTCAGCGGCCTGAGCGATGCCATCGCCGAGAGCAAGATTCCTGCGCTGGACCTTGCTGCGAATTATGAAGAGCTTTCTGACTATGCGCTGAAAGCAATCAATCCCAAGCTGGCGGAACTGGGCCTGACCCTGTGCAGCTTCGTGATCGAAAACATCAGCCTGCCGGAAGATGTCGAAAAGGCGATGGACAAGAGGACCAGCATGGGCGTGCTCGGCAATATGGACCAGTATGCGAAATACCAGGCTGCCGAAGCCATGCGGGAAGCTGCCAATAATGAAAACGGCGGCGGTATGGCCGGTATGGGCGTCGGAATGGGCGCCGGAGCGGCCATGGGCCAGATGTTTGCCCAGAGCCTCAACACCTCCGCTGCTCCCGCTGCTCCTGCCGCACCGGCTGCAGGTGCCGTATGCGGATCCTGCGGTGCCGCGATTCCCGCAGGCGCAAAATTCTGTCCTGAATGCGGCGCAAAA
Organism: Clostridia bacterium; assembly: GCA_017427165.1. Classification (GTDB taxonomy): domain Bacteria; phylum Bacillota; class Clostridia; order Christensenellales; family Aristaeellaceae; genus Aristaeella. The sequence continues at coordinate 58,962 of JAFRTK010000118.1, read as the reverse complement.
CAAAACGCAGGCGCTTTCTGTGTGAGCTGCGGAGCCGCGATTGCCGCGGGCGCGAAATTCTGCCCTGAATGCGGAGCAAAGCAATAAACCCAAACAGACATGAAAAAAGGGGCTGCCGGAAGGCAGTCCCTTTTCAGATGCGAAAAACCGGAATAAGCATGATGTATCAATGTTTACACCTCGGAGAACAGGATATCATGCTCTTCCGCATACTGCTTCGCCTGGGATTTCGGCCGGACAACGAGCGTCAGGTGCCGGCATTCATCGAAAGCGTCATCTGCGATGACGGACAAAGAATCCGGAAGCTGCAGGGTAAGCAGGCTGCTGCAGTTGACAAAAGCCTCAGATCCGATTTCCACAAGCCCCTCCGGAATTGTGACCTGGCTGAGACTGCGGCAGCGGGAGAAGACCCTGGGAGCGATTACCTTCAGCCTGTTTCCGAGGGAAACACTCTGCAGCATATCACAGGACCCGAATGCATGGGTGCCCAGAGTTTCAAGCGAATCCGGAAGAACGGCACTGTCCAGCGATCTGCAGCCTTCAAAGGCAGAATCACCGATATCAAGCAGGCCATCCGGGAAATTGATGGTCGTGAGGTTTCCGCAGCCGCTGAACGCACAGGATGAAATGATGCGCAGGGAGGCGGGAAGACGAACGGTAACCAGTGTGGAGCAGGCGTAAAATACGGAGTACTCCAGAATACTCAGGCTGTCAGGAAGGGCGATTTCAATCAGGGATGAACAGCCATGGAAAGCATAGCTTCCAAGGCGCGTAAGGGAAGAAGGAAGACGAACTGACCTGAGGCCGCGGCATCCGTAGAATGCTTTTTCCTCAATGACAGTAACGCTGTCCGGTATGGTTATTTCCGTCAGATGAACCCGATTGGCAAAGGCTTCCTCAGAAATGATACTGACACCTTCCGGAATCTGATAGGCATAGGCGCCGGAAGTGAAAGGATGGAAAATCAGCCGCTGCTCCTTCCGGTTGATGAGGACCCCTTTTTCCACACGGAAAACCGGATGCTTATCCGAGACAATGATTTCGGCAAGCGACGTGCAGCCGGAGAATACATTGACGCCCAGCGATGTGAGCTTATCCGGAAGATTGACAGACCGGAGAGAATCACAGGAACTGAAAGCATTATCCCCAAGGGATGTGACGCTGTCCGGCAATGTGACCGATGTCAGGGAACGGCATTCCGAAAATGCTTCCGGGCCGATGGAACGAAGGCTTTCCGGCAGGGAAACAGAAACCAGGGAAGCGCATGACTGAAATGTCGAATAGTTGATTTTTTTTACTGACGGGGGGATGGTAACAGACCTGAGCGCGGAGCATCCGATGAAGCACCATTCCCCGATTGTCCTGACTGAATCCGGGATATCCACGGAAATCAGGGACTCACACCATGAGAAGGCGGCTTCTCCCAGGGTGGTTACTGAATCCGGAATGGAAACAGAACGAATGGAACCCTGCCAGGAAAACGCGTTATCCGCGATTGCTGTGACGGGATGCCCATCGTGCGATGAAGGAATCCTAACATCAGGGCTGGTGCCTGTAAACTCATCCAGCTGTGCGGAACCATCCCGCCGAATGCTGAAGATGAAATCAGACATCAAGTCTACACTCCTCTCTGTGTTCAGTTGCCGGATCAGTAAAAAAAGGGAAAACAGCTGAGCGAAATCAGGACAGCATGGCCGCGCCGATCACTCCGGCACGGGAACCGAGTACGGCCAACTTGATTTCAGGCATGGGCTGGTCATTGAAAATGACGTATCTGGGATATTCTTTCCGAAGCGGCTCCATCAGGAAATCCCCGGCTTTGCTAACGCCGCCTCCAATCACCACAACTTCAGGATCCAGCAGGTTGACGACGCTGGCGACTGCCTGGGCCAGGTAGGATATATATTCACCGTAAACACGCACCGCGACCGGATCGCCTTCGCGGGCAGCATCAATGACTGTACGCGCTTCAATACCGGAAGGATCACCGCCCGCGGACCGCAGGATGAGAGATTCAGGATTGTCCCTGACGGCTTCCCGACCCATGCGAATCAGCGCTGTGGCAGAGCAGTAGCGTTCCAGACAGCCGCGGTTGCCGCATGTGCAGGGAACACCATCCAGATCCAGGATCACATGGCCCAGTTCACCGCCGATGCCATGAAAGCCGTTCCATATCCTGCCGTTGATAATGATACCGCTTCCGATCCCCGTGCCGATTGTAATGAACACGCTGGATGAAGTACCGGCGCTGACACCGGCAACGCTTTCCGCCAGCGCTGCGACATTGGCGTCATTGTCGATGAAGACCGGCACATCCAGGTATTTCCGGAAAACTTCGCGAAAAGGCATATGGAACCAGCCCATATTGGTACACTTGATCACTTCGCCATCGGCGTTCGCGATGCCGGGAATACCGACACCGACACTGGCGATATCTTCCTTCCGACGGTAGCCGGCGGCCGCAGCGGTTTCGGTAACGCAACGGGCGATCGCTTTAACCTGTTCTTCAAACGGAATATCCGTCCGGGTCGGAATAGTGCCTTCTCCAATCAGCTGCAGATTTTCATCCACAAGGCCGACCTTAATGCCGGTTCCGCCGATATCAATACCTACTCGAATCATGAAAATCCCTCCGTATAATATTTTCAGGCTTCGGGGAAAGCCATGCTGGTGAGTTCCTGGATCGCACTGTGACCGGAACGTTTCAGGCTCAGATTCCGCGCAGCCGCTTCCACAATGATGGCCAGATTGCGGCCGGGTTTAATCGGAATTGTCTGGCAGGGAACCGGAACACCGAGAATGTCCACGGTTTCTTCCTCCAGACCGATCCGGTCATATTCCTTTTCATCGTCCCATACTTCCAGCTCAAGGATCAGGTCAATGGTCTTGCTGACCGCAACCGCACCGATACCGAACATCGCACGGATATCGATCACTCCGATACCGCGGATCTCCATCAGGTGACGCACTTTTTCCGGGCATGAACCGATGAGACGGTCATCCGAGATGCGGCAGATATCCACCACATCATCCGCCACAAGCATATGGCCGCGCTTGACCAGTTCCAGAGCAGCTTCACTTTTGCCAACTCCGCTTTTGCCTGAAAGCATGACCCCGACTCCGTAAACATCCAGCAGCACACCGTGGCGGGTAATATGCGGAGCCAGACAGCGGTTGAGGTAATGAATGGCGGAAACCGTAAATTTCGTGGTGACCTGTTTGGTGGCAAAGAGAAAGACCTGTTTCCGCTCGGCAGCTTCGAGCAATTCCGGAGGCGGGGTCATTCCACGGCATATGATGACACAGGGGATACGGTAGGAGAAAAAACGATCGAGCAGTTCGCGGCGTTCTTCGGGAGTCCGCTTATCCAGGTATGCCATTTCTACTTTTCCGATCACCTGGGGCCGCTCAAACGCAAAGAATTCATAAAAGCCGCAGAACTGCATGCCGGGGCGGTTCAGCTCCGGAGACAGGATATCCCAGGTATCATATGGTGAAGACACAAGGCATTCCAGGCCCAGCGCCTGCTGGAAATCACGGGCATGAATCATGATAAAGCCTCCCCGGAAAGGAAATGCTCCGCAAGGTAGCGGGCGACCCCGTCCTCATTGTTGCTGCGGCATACTTCATCGCACAGGGGCCGGACATCTTTCCACGCATTGGCGACCGCCACGGAACGGCCTGCGGTTTCAAACATCGGCACATCGTTCAGGCTGTCGCCGAATGCGATGATATCCTCTACGGTAATGCCAAGGTGTTTCGCGGCGAATTCCAGTGCGATCCCCTTGGTCGCACGGATGGGATTGAATTCCAGCAGCCAGGGCTTGGAGCAAGTAATGGAAACGCGGCCGGCAAAACGCCGGCGGGCTTCAGCCAGCATTTCGGCAATCTGATCAGGTTCCGCCATCATCAGGATTTTGTTGCGGGGTTCCCGGATGAACTTTCTCAGGTCCCCGACATAGATACCGGAAAGGCTGGAAGTTCTGGCATAACGCTCTGAATAAACGGAATACTGGTTGAAATAAAAGTGTTCACCGTCATATGCCTGGGCATATGCGTTGTATTCCGCACCGAAATCCACAATTTCATGGGCCATTTCCATACTGTAATTTTCTGCGTGAAGCAGCTCATGCGTGGCACCGTCATAAATCTCGCCGCCGTTGCAGGCAATATACAGGGAAACACAGCCGAGTTTTTCCACATGAGGCTTCATGCTGACTTTCGTCCGGCCGCTGTCCGCAATGAAGAAAAAACCTTTTTCAGCGAGGCGGCGGAAAACATCAAGCGTATACGGGGAAATGGACAGATCATCACGAAGGAGCGTATCATCCAGGTCAAAAGCCGCAGCTTTCAAAATACCACCTGCCTGAAATCAGATTTTGAGCCCTTCCACCGCGGCTTTCTGGGCGGGTATACAGGCAAGGAAATTATTCATGTAGGCATCGAAGCCGGCTTCATCGACCGGATCGGGACGGACTGTGAGCTGTTTCATACCGGCAAATACGCGGCGGTCAAGATAATCCTCAAGGGTTTCTCCATTCTCCCGGCAGACAGCATAGGCGGCCAGAAGAGCAATGCCCCAGGCGCCGCCCTCGCCGGCTGTTTCCATTACAGTGACCGGAGCGTGAATGGCTGCCGCAAGCAGGTTCTGCGCGACTCCTTCAGTCTTGAAAAGACCGCCGTGACCGTAAACTTGGTCGATTGCCACTTTCTCACGGCCCATAATCTCCATTCCAGCCTTGAGTGTTTCCATGCTTGCGTAAATCTGGGCACGCATGAAGTTCGCAATGGACATTTTGGCGTCCGGCGTACGAATCAGCATGGGACGGCCTTCGGACAGACCGGTAACCGGTTCCCCGGCAAAATAGTTGAAGCTGACAATACCGCCGCAGTCCGGTGCTCCTTCCATGGCTTTCCGGAACAGGCGGGTATAAACATCCCCGGCATCGGTTGCAAATCCCATCAGGTCCGCAAATTCACGGAACAGGGAAACCCAGGCATTGATATCCGATGTGCAGGAGTTGCAGTGGACCATACCGACCTGTTTGCCGGTGGGGGTGGTTACCACGTCAATTTCCGGATAAACGGAAGACAGCGGTTTCTCCAGAACGATCATGGAAAAAATGGAAGTACCCGCGCTGACATTACCGGTTTTCGCACGGACACTGTTGGTTGCGGCCATACCGGTACCGGCATCGCCTTCCGGCGGGCAGAGCGGGCAGCCCGGCTGAAGGTCGCCTTCAGCATCAAGCAGCAGCGCACCGGCGGCGGTCAGAGTGCCGGCATCTTCACCAGCCGGAATGGAACGGGGAAGGATATCCTCCAGTTTCCAGGGGAAGCCGCGCCCGGCAATCAGTTCATCAAAAATACGGACCATGTTCCGGTCAAAATCGCATGTGCTGCTGTCAATCGGCATCATACCGCTGGCATCACCGACACCGAGGACCTTCTGTCCGGTAAGAAGGAAATGGACCCATCCGGCCAGTGTTGTGAAGAAACGAATGGAAGGCACATGGGGCTCATTGTTGAGGATTGCCTGGTAGAGATGGGAAAGGCTCCAGCGCTGCGGCATGTTGAAGGAAAATGCCTCGGTAAGCTTTTCAGCAGCTTCGCCCGTAATCGTATTCCGCCAGGTGCGGAAAGGAACAAGCAGATTCATATCCGCGTCAAAGGGAAGATAACCATGCATCATTGCACTGATACCGATTGCGGAAAGCCTGCAGGGAACAACCCCGTATTTTTCCTTAACATCCCGTTTCAGATCAGCGTAGCAGGCACGAAGGCCGTTCAGGATGGCATCCTCACTGTATGTCCAAATACCGTTTACAAAATCGTTTTCCCATTCATGGCTTCCGGAAGCAATCACTGAATGATCCGGTCCGATGAGAACCGACTTGATGCGCGTGGAGCCAAACTCAATACCCAGGACCGCAGAACCGTTTTCGATTATTTGCCTGCTCATATATAACCCTCCATATATCGGATTTTAACCATGCCGGATGAAATGAAAACCATTATATGTCTAACATTACAAATTATACCATATAAAACGGCGGATTGCTACCGGAAAGTATGCTGAAAACCGTACAAGGAAAATAAAAAAATAAGCCCGAAAGGGCTTATTTTACATACCGGCCTGCAGGCTTCGGGACACGCATCCGGTTGGCGCGGCGCCTGCGCCGGATCATTATGAGGATTCCGGCCAGGATCAGGACGACCAGCAGCGGTGAAAAGAAGAACATGAAAAGCGAAAAGGAGAACCTGGGAAGCGGATTCGGATCGTTATATGCTTCCAGGATGATCTCCTCCAGGGATTTGGGGGCATTGTCACGCCGTTCAATCGTACGCTCCGCAAGCAGTGAATAGACGACCGGATCCCCATGATCCGGATAATAGGTCATCGTACCGATCTCCTCGCCGGCACGGATCGGACAGATCAGGTCATCGCGTGTAATCTGGATATCGAAGGCCTCGCGTATATTGGATGACATCTGATCCGCTTTTGCCTTGGTGGTTGTAATCCTTGTGCTGTCAGACCTGTCCACCGGGACACATGTAAGGAGAAGCTTTCCGCGGTCTTTGTCATGGGTGGAGTAATTGCTGGTTTCAAGGACAATCGGATGCATCTCATAAATCTGGCGGGGCGACAGGCTGACATACTGGCTGAACCCATAGTTCATCAGTTTGATCGTATCCGCCCAGCGGGCCCTGTTTCCTGTAAACATTACAACAGAAACGAGACGTACCCCTTCCTTTTCTGCGGCACCGGCGAAACAGTATCCGGACATGGAATGGGAGCCGGTTTTGATTCCCGTTGCATAGGGGAAAAAATACTTGTTCGGGTTTTCAGCGGAGCCTTCGAGCATATAGGAGGATTTGGTGGTGATGGTCCTGGCCCGCTGCTTGTTTGTCCTGGCGATATTGTAGGATGTTGTTGAAGCGATTTTACGGAATGTATCGTTCTTCATCGCAAAACGCGCGATAGTTGCCAGGTCGCGGGCGGTGGAATAATGGTCCGGATCGTGGTAGCCATGCGGATTTGCAAAATGCGTATCGTTACACCCATAAGCATCCGCCCACTGATTCATCAGGGAAACAAAGTTTTCAATGGAACCGGACACTGTTTCTGCAATCACATTCGCGCCGTCGTTTCCCGAAACAAGCATTGTGCCGTACAGTACATCGATAAAAGGGATTTCCTCACCGGCCTGCAGGTGCATTGTGGAGGAGTCCGACGGAACATTCACTGCACGTTCGGAAACAATTACCTTCTGGTTCAGATCCTCAACGTACGTAACTCCGAGGAGAACCGTAAGGATTTTTGTTACCGATGCCGGATAACGTCTTTCATCCGGATCCTTTTCAAATATCACTTCTCCGGTGTCTTCCGCGATCAATATGGCAGACAGCGCGTACAGCTGGTTCTGGACGAGGCGTTCAGGATGGTTTTCGTCGTATTTCTCAGCTTCCGGGGACAAAGTGGGCTCCGGAATTGTGTCTGTACTTTCCGCCGACACCGGCAGGAGAAAAAAGGAAAACAGCAAAAGGAGCGACATCAGCAGGCATATCCACTTTTTCATGCGGCTCACTCCTTTCACTGAACATGATTATGCGGGCTGTTACGCGAGCATTACCCGCAGGAAACCGACTGCATTTTCGACCTCGGCAGGGGCCGCGGCGGGGACTGCAGCGGGGAGGGCAAAAGCGGGAACAAGGGGAGATCCGGCAAGCTGGAGCAGCAGCCAGGCAATACCCAGAAGCGCAACATACAGCGCAAACCAGCTGAGCGGGACTTTGCTGATCATTTTCAGCATAAAACGAAGGGCAGCGAAACCGGTGACAGCCGCCACCGCAATTCCGACAATCGACGGAAAAAGATCAATATCCCGGATATAGCCTTCCTCAATAGCGTCTTTTCCCTCCATCAGGAGAGAGCCAAGGATCGCAGGGGCACTCATCATGAAAGAGAAGCGGGCGGCTTTATCCTTATTCATCCCTGAAGCCACACCGCCGAAAATGGTGGATCCGCTGCGGGATACTCCGGGAAGCAGCCCCGCGCCCTGGAAAATACCCATTATAACCGCCTGCAGGAAGGAGACTTCCGTGCGGGAAGATGCGGAGCGCCGGGATGCGGCAAAACGGTCACACAGGAGCAGAAATACTGCAGTCACCAGGAATGAAACGCCCAGGAACCAGCCGCTGTCGAAAACAGAGAAGCCGCGGATTTCATCGGATACAACCAGGACCTTCCTGGCGATTATGTAAATCACCAGTGTCGGCACTGAAGCGGTAATCAGTTTCAGCAATGTTTTGTTGCGGACAGGATGGGCAATCATATCAATCCATTCACGCCAGAAAACCAGGAGAACCGGAATCAGTGTTCCGACATGCAGAAGTATATCCAGCATCTTCATTGCCGCATCGGATCCGTTGAGACCGAACAGCTTCTGCGCCAGCAGAAGATGCCCGCTGGAAGAAATGGGAAGGAATTCCCCCAGCCCCTGAATCAGCCCCAAAAGAGCGCCCTGCAATACATTCATGCGACCATGCCTCCCGAACTCAATATCTCATCTATTTTACCACAGCGGGAAGAATTTGGAAAGCTTGACGCAGGACAATTGCATCATTATAATTACATGCTGGTATGGCCGCCGGAGGGCGGCTGTTTCCGGAAAGACGGAAGGAGCGCTTGAAAACAAAATGAAGCTTGGAGTTGTAGGACTGCCAAACGTCGGAAAAAGCACCCTGTTCAACGCAATTACGAATGCGGGGGCCCAGGCCGAGAATTATCCTTTCTGCACGATTGAACCGAATACCGGCGTCGTGATGGTGCCTGACAGCCGGCTGAATGTGCTGGCAGAGATGTATCATCCCAAGAAAGTCACACCGACGACAATCGAGTTTGTGGATATAGCCGGCCTGGTGAAAGGCGCCAGCCGCGGAGAAGGACTTGGAAACAAATTCCTCAGCCATATCCGTGAAGTGGATGCCATCGTGCATGTGGTCCGCTGCTTCGAGGATGACAATATTATCCATGTGGACGGTTCTGTGAATCCGGCCCGTGACATTGAAACAATTAACCTTGAGCTGATCTTCGCCGATATGGATACAGTACAGCGGAGAAAAGAAAAGGCACTGAAGAGTTTCCGCGGCGGCGACAAGAGCAGCGGAGCGGAGGCTGACCTGGCTGAAAAGCTCTACGCCCATCTGGAAAGCGGAAAACCGGCCCGGACATACAACGCCGACAAGGAAGAGCGGGAAATCATGTCCGGATGGTTCCTGCTGACCACAAAACCGGTGATCTATGCTGCCAATATCTCTGAGGATGATATCGGCAAGGACGAAAGCGAAATCCCTTTCCTGAACGAAGTGAAGAAAATCGCGGATGATGAAGGCGCGGGGATGATCGTAATTTCCGCTGCGATTGAGCAGGACATCGCGCAGATGGCGCCGGATGAAAAGGCGGAGTTCCTGGCCGACCTTGGAATCGGACAGAGCGGGCTGGACCGCCTGATTACCGCATGTTACCGGCTGCTCGGACTGATCAGCTTCCTTACGGTCGGCGAGGATGAATGCCGCGCCTGGACCATTACAGAGGGAACAAAGGCTCCGCAGGCTGCCGGAAAGATCCACACGGATTTTGAAAAGGGATTTATCCGTGCTGAGGTTGTTCCGTATGATACGCTGATTGAAAATGGCAGCATGGCCGCATGTAAGGAAAAAGGCCTGGTCCGCAGTGAAGGCAAGGATTATGTGATGAAGGATGGGGATATTACCCTGTTCCGTTTCAACGTATAAAAGCGACAGAGGAGAAAAGAACAATGTCACGGCTGCAGTTTTTCTGGCACAGGCTGGTGCGCATGGACTGGAAGGCCATGTGGAAGACAACGGGACTATTGAAGAAGCGGAGCGGGAAGAGCCGGATCTGGCTCCTGGCCGATATGCTGAAATGCGCGGTGAAGTACAATGCCGGATACATGGATTACAAAATCGCGCAGATGTACAAACTGAATGATGAACAGCGGAAAACCGTGATTACCCGCGGAATATCCAATGAAATCGTCCGGAGGATGAATCCGAAGGAGTACTGGCATTTCTTCGATGACAAAGCCCAGTTCAACGAGCTGTTCCGGGAATTCATTCCGCGAAAATGGATTCTTACAAATGAGGACACCGATACCGAAGAACTGTATACCCTGTGCCGGAACAGCACGCAGCTGATCTGGAAGCCCCTGGAAGGTTCCAGCGGCCAGGGTATCAAAAAGTATACGCCCGATGACTGGAAGGACGGGCCGGAAGCCTTCCTCGCCAAAATGAACGCGGACGGGAAGGGTATTCTTGAAGAGATGGTGATCCAGCATCCGAAGATGGCAAGCCTTTGCCCGACTTCTGTGAATACCTGCCGGATCGCGACGCTGCTGGGCGACAAACAGCAGGGAATTGTATACGCATTCCTGCGGATCGGCAACGGCAAGGTTATGGACAACGTGGACTGCGGCGGCATGGCTGCCCGGATTGACCTGGAGAGCGGAAGACTCCTGACTGTAGGAGCAGACAAACAGGGGAATACCTTCATCAAGCATCCGATTACCAATACGAGTATCATCGGATTTACAATCCCATACTGGGAAGAAGCCAAAGCCATGTGCCTGAAAGCAGCGGAGAAGGTACCGGAGATGCGGTTTATCGCCTGGGACGTTGCCATTACTGAAAACGGGCCTACCTTTATTGAAGGCAACAGTTTTCCGAGCCATGCGGTGCCGCAGTTTGCAGCCCATTATCCGGACGGGATCGGCATTATGCCAGAATTCCGCAAATTTATTGATATCTGACGGTTGATTTTCCGGATAAAGCGTGATATATTAGCCGTAATCTTTCCCGGATGAAGGAAAACACGCGGTCAGATATCCGGCTCACAGAGAGCGGGCGGCGCTGGGAAACCCGCAGCTGGACCTGAACGATACCATTTCCGGACGGGGACGGACGCTGCCCGATATCGCAGAATAATGAGTGGTTGATACCAACAAGCAGGGTGGAACCGCGAATGCTGATTCAGCATCCGTCCCGGCAGCACGCAGGGCGGATGCTTTTCTTGTATCCGCCGGGAAAGAAAAAGGAGGAGACACACATGAAGATTCTCTACAATGACGGCCATGTGGCGGAATGCCCCGAAGCGGACGAACTGGAAGTACTGTGGCACTCGGCTGCCCATATCATGGCGCAAGCTGTGAAACGCCTGTATCCGCATGCGCATTTCGCATACGGCCCGGCAACGGAAAAGGGATTCCACTACGACATTGACCTGGGTGATATCAAACTGACAGAAGAAGACCTGCCGGCGATCGAAGCGGAAATGCAGAAAATCGTGAAGGAAAACCTGCCCTTCAAGGTGTACCCGCTGCCCCGGAACGAAGCGATCCAGCTGATGAAGGACCGCGGTGAAATCTACAAGGTGGAGCACATTGACGACCTTCCCGAGGACGCGGTGATCACGTTCTATCAGCAGGGTGATTATATTGACATGTGCGTCGGACCGCACCTGACCTATACCAAAGCACTGAAAGCATTCAAGCTGACAGCCCTGAGCGGCGCCTACTGGAAGAATGACCAGAAGAACAAGATGCTGACGCGGCTGAACGGCGTCGCATTCCGCAACCAGGATGAGCTGAAGGCCTATGAGATTCAGGTAGAGGAAGCCAAGGCCCGTGACCACCGCCGTATCGGCAAGGATATGCGGCTGTTCATGACGGATGACCTGATCGGAAAAGGACTTCCGATGTTCCTGCCCAAGGGATATACAATCTGGATGGAACTGGAGAACTACATCAAGGAAAAGGAACGGATGCTGGGATACCAGCACGTAATGACCCCGTGCGTCGGTACGGTGGAACTGTACAAGACAAGCGGACACTGGGACCATTATAAGGAAAACATGTTCCCGGAAATGGAAGTGGAAGGCGAAAGCTTCGTTCTGCGCCCCATGAACTGCCCGCATCACATGATGATCTACGCCAACCGGCTTCACAGCTACCGTGACCTGCCGATCCGCATCGGCGAAGTTGCCCATGACTTCCGGTTTGAACCCAGCGGTACCCTGAAGGGAATCGAGCGCGGACGCCATTTCTGCCAGAATGATGCCCACCTGTTCGTGACACCGGACCAGATCAAGGATGAGGTGGCCAGCGTGGTGAACCTGATCCGCGAAGTATACCAGGACTTCCACATTACGGACTACCGCTGTGTGCTGAGCCTGCGGGATCCGGATGACAAGGTGAAGTACCACCAGGATGACGCCATGTGGGAAAAGGCGGAAAGCGCGCTGCGTGAAGTGCTGAACCAGCTGGGAATCCAGTATACGGAAGAGATCGGCGAGGCGGCCTTCTACGGTCCGAAACTGGACGTGAACGTAAAACCTGCCATCGGTGCGGAATACACCCTGAGCACATGCCAGCTGGACTTCTGCCTGCCGGCCAAGTTTGACCTGAAGTATATCGACGCAGACGGCTCCGAAAAGACGCCTGTGGTGCTGCACCGGGCAATTCTCGGCTCCATCGACCGGTTCATGGCATACCTGATTGAGGAAACAAAGGGTGCGTTCCCGCTGTGGCTGGCTCCCGTTCAGGTAAAGGTGCTGCCGGTCAGCGACAAGAGCATGGATTACGCTGCTGAAATCAACAAAAAGCTGATGAAGCAGGGCGTGCGCAGCGAACTGGATGAGCGCAACGAAAAGATCGGCTACAAGATCCGTTACGCCAGACAGGAGGACAAGGTGCCTTACATGCTGATCATCGGTGAAAAGGAAATCGCCGAGGGAACTGTCGCGGTACGCGACCGGGCGACGGACCAGACTGAATCGATGACACTTGAGGCACTTGTCGCGAAACTGGAAAAGGAAATTGAAGAAAGAAAATAATAAGATATTCCATTCCGCGTGAGGAAACAGCCCGGCAAAAGCCGGGCTGTTTCTGCTGTGGTCAGCGGACGGGGAACAAAAGGATCATCACCGCTGAAAGAATGCCACTCCGGGCGATTTATACGGCCGAAAAACGACCATGCGGGACAAAAATCGCCCACGGAAAAACAAAATGAATGCTTAACATGTCTTATACGGCAATGGTTTATGCCAATGAGAGCGAAAATTATTAACTTTCTGTTACACGGCAGGAAATAGGAAGGAACCTTAGAATAAAAGAAATAGGGTCAAGTTGGGATATAAATTTCCGACACGACTGAATGATTGAAGGAGGTACCCCCATGGCAGCCATCGATCTCACCAAATACGGGATTTCCGGAGCGACGGAAATCATCCATAACCCGTCTTATGAATTCCTCTTCAACGAGGAAAGCAAGCCCGAGCTGGAAGGCTTCGAAAAAGGAAAACTGACTGAGCTGGGCGCGATTAACGTCATGACCGGCATCTATACCGGCCGGAGCCCCAAAGACAAGTATATCGTCATGGACGAAAATTCCAAGGATACCGTTTGGTGGACCACGGAAGGTTACAAGAATGATAACCATCCCCTGAGCGAAGAAAACTGGGCAATCCTGAAGAAGCTGGCCCAGAAGCAGCTGAGCGGAAAGCGCCTGTTCGTGATGGATGCTTTCTGCGGCGCCAACAAGGATACCCGGATGGCCATCCGGTTCGTGATGGAAGTTGCCTGGCAGGCTCATTTTGTCAAGAACATGTTCATCCAACCCTCTGAAGAAGAACTGGCTACCTTCGAGCCGGACTTTGTCATCTACTGCGCTTCCAAGGCCAAGGTGGATGACTACAAGGCCATGGGCCTCAACTCCGAAACTGCGGTCGCCTTCAACATCACCAGCCGTGAACAGGTTATCCTGAACACCTGGTACGGCGGCGAAATGAAGAAGGGCATGTTCTCCATGATGAACTACTACCTGCCGCTGAAGGGCATTGCTTCCATGCACTGCTCCGCCAACACCGACATGGAAGGCAAGAATACCGCCATCTTCTTCGGCCTTTCCGGCACCGGCAAGACCACCCTGTCCACCGATCCCAAGCGCCTGCTGATCGGTGATGACGAACACGGCTGGGATGACAACGGCGTTTTCAATTTTGAAGGCGGATGCTATGCCAAGGTTATCAACCTGGACAAGGATTCCGAACCCGACATCTACAACGCCATCCGCCGCGATGCGCTGCTGGAGAACGTGACTGTGGATGAAAACGGCAAGATCGATTTCGCCGACAAGAGCGTTACCGAAAATACCCGTGTTTCCTATCCGATCGAGCATATCGAGAAGATCGTTAAGAACGTGAATCCCGTATCTGCCGGTCCCGATGCGAAGAACGTGATCTTCCTGAGCGCGGATGCCTTCGGCGTGCTGCCGCCCGTGTCCATCCTGACCGCTGAACAGACCAAGTACTACTTCCTGAGCGGCTTCACTGCCAAGCTGGCCGGTACCGAACGCGGCATCACCGAGCCGACCCCCACCTTCAGCGCCTGCTTCGGCCAGGCCTTCCTGGAACTGCATCCCACGAAGTATGCCGAAGAACTGGTCAAGAAGATGGAAAAGAGCGGCGCCAAGGCTTACCTGGTCAACACCGGATGGAACGGAACCGGCAAGCGGATTTCCATCAAGGATACCCGCGGCATCATCGACGCCATCCTGAACGGTGATATCCTCAACGCGCCCACCAAGAAGATTCCGTACTTCAACTTCGAAGTGCCGACCGAACTGAAGGGCGTTGACACCGGCATCCTGGATCCCCGCGACACGTACGCTGATCCCACCGAATGGGAGAAGAAGGCGCAGGATCTGGCCGGACGCTTCATCAAGAACTTCGCCAAGTATGAGACCAACGAGGCCGGCAAGGCGCTGGTTGCCGCAGGTCCCCAGCTGTAATCTTCGGCGGAGCACCACAAGACATATCCCGGGATGCCGCCCTGTCGGGCGGCATCCCGCATGTGTTCAATAAAATCAATTGATCGGGGAGTAAAATATGAGCAAGAGATTGGTACAGTTTACGGAAACCGTGATGCGGGATGCCAACCAGAGCCTGATGGCGACCCGGATGCCCTATGCGGACTTCGCAGAAATCCTGCCGACCATGGACAAGGCCGGTTACTACTCTGTGGAATGCTGGGGCGGCGCGACTTTTGACAGCTGCCTGCGGTACCTCAACGAGGATCCGTGGGAAAGACTGCGGAATATCCGCAAGAATATGCCGAACACCCGGCTGCAGATGCTGCTGCGCGGACAGAACCTGCTCGGATACAAGCATTACCATGATGACGTGGTGGAAAAGTTTGTTGAGCTGAGCATCAAGAACGGTATCGACATCATCCGGATCTTTGATGCGCTGAATGACTTCCGCAACCTGGGAACCGCCCTGGACGCGGTGAAGAAGTACGCCACAGACCGGACCATCGCTTCCGGCTGCATCAGCTATACCCAGAGCCCTGTGCACACGGTCGAGAAATACGTCGAAATGTGCAAGGAGCTCGTGAAAATGGGCTTTGACACGCTGTGCCTGAAGGATATGGCCGGCACGATGAGCCCCTTTGAAGCAGAAGGCCTGATCAAGGGCATCAAGGATGCTGTGGGTGATGTTCCCGTGATCCTGCATACCCACTGCACGACCGGTATGGCTTACATGACCCTGACCAAGGCGATTGAGAGCGGTGTGGACGTTATTGATACCGCAACGAGCTGCTTCTCCAATGGTACGAGCCAGGCAGCGACCGAGACCCTGTTCTATGCGGCACAGCAGTACGGTATTGAAACCGGACTGAATGAAAAGGTCATCAACCAGGTGAACGATTTCTTCAAGCCCCTGAAGCAGAAGTACATCGACTCCGGCCTGATCAACCCGAAGAGCATGGGAACCGACAGCCAGGCGCTTGTTTACAAGGTACCCGGCGGCATGCTGAGCAACATGATCGCCAACCTGAAAGACATGAACGCCATGGACAAGTTCGATGAGGCTCTGCTGGAGATTCCGGCGGTCCGCAAGGATCTGGGATACCCGCCGCTGGTCACGCCCCTGAGCCAGATGGTCGGCAACCAGGCTGTTACCAATGTTCTGGTGGGTGAACGCTACAAGAATATCTCCAATGAGGTCAAGAACTACTTCAAGGGCGAATACGGCATCGCGCCGGCTCCTGTTGATGAAGCGCTGCAGGCCAAGATCCTCGGCGAGGGCGGGAAGCCCATTGACTGCCGGATCGAAGACAGCAAACGTACCGGAGAGGATTTCGCAAAGGCCAAGGAAGCCCTGGGCGACCTGGCAGAGAGCGAAGAGGACCTGATGAGCTGGATCTGTTTCCCGGCCCAGGCGGAAAAGTACCTGAAGGACCGGAAGGCAGACCGCGAAAAAGTTGTGAAGTACACCATCGAAGAGGCGTAAGGAGGCGGACAAATGAGCTTTGCTTTGGCTGAAGAGATCGTCAGCGAAGCGACCGAACAGGTTGCGGAAGCCGCGGAAGCAGCGACCAAGCGCATGACGCTCGATATGGGCAACAATCTTCTTTACGCTGTCCTGGGATATCTCGTTGTGTTTGTCGGCCTGACCCTGCTGATGGCTGTGATCATTATCGTCGGCAAGATCATGGTGGCAAAGGCGAAGAAACCTGCGGCGGCTCCTGCCGCGGAAACTGCGAAAGCTGCTGTACCGGAAGCTCCGAAACAGCTGGCTCCCGGAAGCGCCGGTGATGTGAAACTGTATGACACCGATCCGCGGGACGCGGCCATGATCATGGCCATTGTGGCGGACAAGCTCCAGAAACCCCTGAACGAACTCCGGTTCGTATCCATCAAGGAGGTCAAATAACCATGAAGTACAAAGTTACCCTGAAGGGCAAAACATACGAAGTCGAAGTGAACCAGGGAGAAGCGATGATCCTGGACGAGTATGAAGCTTATGCTCCGGCACCTGCCGCCGCTCCGGCACCCGCTGCTGCACCTGCCGCCGCTCCTGCCGCTGTTCCTGCTGCGGCAGCCGCGCCTGTGGCTGTAGCCGGTGAACAGGTGACTTCCCCGATGCCCGGAACCATCGTCAAGATGAATGTAAAAGCGGGCCAGGCTGTGAAGAGCGGCGAAGTACTGGCAGTGCTGGAAGCAATGAAGATGGAAAACGAGATCATGGCGCCGCATGACGCCACTGTAGCCCAGGTGCTGGCAGATGTTGGCACGAAGGTGGATACCGGAACGCCAATCATCGTACTCGGATAAGGGGGAGGAAGACAGAAGATGTTTGATTCCCTTTTACAACTGATTTCCGAATCCGGATTCGCGGGCTTTTTCTCCAATCCGGACGGATGGCGCAACCTGGTGATGATTGCCCTGGCATGCTGGCTTCTGTACCTGGGCATCAAAAAGCAGTATGAGCCCCTGCTGATGGTTGGTATCGCGGTCGGCTGCCTGCTTGCCAACGTGAGCTCCGTCTTCATGACGTCGGACGGATCCCTGCCGGACGCCCTGTATCACCAGAGCCTGTGGGATGCCTTCCTGGATCATTCTTCGCCGTATTATCATGACTACGGCCACATTCTGGCAACCGGCGGCCTGATTGACATCCTGTATATCGGTGTCAAAGCCGGTATCTATCCCTGCCTGATCTTCATGGGCATCGGCGCAATGACCGACTTCGGTCCGCTGATTTCCAACCCGAAGAGCCTGCTGCTCGGCGCAGCCGCGCAGTTCGGTGTGTTCTTCGCCTTCTTCGGTGCGAACCTGCTGGGCTTTGACGCGCAGCAGTCCGCTTCGATCGGTATCATCGGCGGCGCAGACGGCCCGACAGCCATCCTGACCACGACCAAACTGGCTCCGGAATTGCTGGGACCGATCGCCGTGGCTGCCTACAGCTATATGGCCCTGATCCCGATGATCCAGCCCCCGATTATGAAGGCGCTGACTACCGAAAAGGAACGCAGCGTCAAGATGACGCAGCTGCGTGAAGTCAACAAGACGGAGAAGATCCTGTTCCCGATTATCGTGACGATCTTTGTCGTGCTCCTGCTGCCCTCCACCGCCCCGCTCATCGGATGCCTGATGTTCGGCAACCTGCTGAAGGAAAGCGGAGTGACTGAACGCCTGAGCGATGTTGCGCAGAATGCACTGATGAACATTGTTACCCTGTTCCTGGGCATCAGCGTCGGCGCGACGATGGTTGGCTCCCGTTTCCTGCAGCTTGATACCATCAAGATTGTTGTACTGGGCCTGATCGCTTTCGCTTTCAGCACGATCGGCGGCCTGCTGGTCGGCAAACTGATGTACAAGCTGAGCGGCGGAAAGATCAATCCGCTGATCGGTTCTGCAGGTGTTTCTGCTGTTCCGATGGCAGCCCGTGTATCCCAGCGCGAAGGCCAGAAAGCCAATCCGTCCAACTTCCTGCTGATGCATGCCATGGGCCCGAACGTAGCCGGCGTTATCGGCAGCGCAATTGCAGCCGGATTCCTGATCAAGATGTTCGGCGGCTGACCCTCATTGGTTACATGAAGCCCTTGCAGAATATGCAAGGGCTTTTTTCATTGAATTCAAAAAACAAAAGATGTACAATACGAGCTGAAGCATCCGGAATGAAATGAAATGAGGAAACCGCATGCATTATGTGAGCAGACTGAAGAATCCGGCAGCCCAGTATGCCGTGATTGCCGCAGCCGCAGTTCTGATGGCCGTGAACTACTATATTTTCATCCTCCCGAATCAGTTCGCGCCATCCGGCCTGGGCGGTATCAACACCATGATCCAGTATGTATTCCATTTCAGTGTCGGTTATATGACACTGATCCTGAATATCCCGCTGGCCATCATCTGCTGGTACCGGATTGACCGGTCCTTTGTGCTGAAAACGCTGGTGAGCGTTGCGGTTTTTTCCGGTGTGCTGCTGATGATGCAGGAGGGAATTATACCGGCTGAACGCTTCATCTATCATACGGAGGATGGAAAAAGCACGCTGCTGGCTCCGGTGGCTGCCGGCACCGTAAACGGAATCATTGAGGCTTTCTCCCTCCAATGCGGCGGAAGTACCGGCGGTATGGATTATATATCCGCGCTGATCCATAAGCGGAAGCCGGCCTATTCCATGACCCATATTACCTTTACAATCAATATTATTATTGCCGCTGTTTCCTATATCGTTTATGATTTCCGGATTGAACCGGTTATTCTGTGCATCATTTACGCGCTGATCACCACACGAATGTGCGATTTTATCATGAAAGGCGGACATGAAGCCCTTCGGGTGGAAATGATTACATCCCATCCCGATGAAATCACAAAGCGGATTGTGAATGAGCTGCACCACAGCGCTACAATCATCCAGGCTGAGGGAGGATATACCCATCAGGGAAAAACCATGCTGGTGAGCGTAATCGGCAAACATCAGATTACGGATATGACAAGGATCCTCAGTGAATACCCGGATACGTTTGCCTGTGTTTCCAGCGTGAGTGATACAGTCGGCAACTTCAACCGGAAATATCCATAAAAACACGGGGCAGGGAACTGCCCCGTGCTTCACATGATACAGATAATCATTTATACAATTCCTGCGTTTGCACGGAACTGAAGCTGATACAGGTCATAATACATGCCCTGCTTCGCCATCAGTTCATCATGGGTTCCCTGTTCAACAATCCTTCCGTCGCTGACCACGGCAATCTCATCCGCATTCTTGATGGTGGAAAGGCGATGGGCCACCACCAGCGTCGTACGGCCTTTGCAGAGTTCATCCAATGCTTGCTGGATCAGAATCTCTGTGGTGTTGTCCAGGGCGCTGGTCGCCTCATCCAGAATCAGGATCGGCGGATTCTTCAGGAAGACCCGGGCGATTGAAAGACGCTGTTTCTGTCCGCCGGAGAGACGGACACCCCGTTCGCCGATATTCGTATCATAACCGTTCGGCAGTGACATGATGTAATCGTGGATATTCGCGCGTTTTGCCGCGAGGATAATTTCATCATCCGTTGCGTCCAGCTTCCCGTAGCGGATGTTTTCCTTCATACTGTCATTGAACAGATAGATATCCTGCTGCACAATACCGATATTCCGTCGTACGCTTTCCAGCGTCAGGCTGTGGATTTCCTTTCCGTCCAGAAGTATCTGACCGCTTACCACATCATAAAAATGCGGAATCAGGTGGCAGATGGTTGTTTTCCCGCCGCCGCTGGGGCCTACTAGCGCAAAGGTTTTCCCTTTTTCGATATCCAGGTCCACATGGCGAAGAACATTCTTGTCCTCATCATAGGCATAGCTGACATCCCGGAACTCGATATGGCCTTCAAGAATGCCTGCATCGGCGGCATCCGGGCAGTCGGTTTCAGGCTTTTCATCCATCATTTCACAGAAGCGCTCGAAACCGGTGATTCCGTTCTCAAACTGTTCCATGAAGTTGATCAGCGTCATCACCGGGCCGATGAACATATTGACGGAAACAATGAAAGCAGAGTAATCGCCGAAACGGATCTGACCGTTATACAGGAACAGGCCGCCGGCAATCAGCACCACAACATTGAACACATCCGTCACAAATGTGTTGCCGCTGTGGAAACGGCCCATGGCACTGTAGGCCGCTTTGCGGGCAACCTGGAATTTGCCGTTTCCGACTTCGAACTTTTCCTTTTCCTTATCCGCGTTGGTGAAAGCCTTGGTCACCCGGATGCCGGAGATGGAGCTTTCCATACTGGCGTTGATTTCCGCGATTGCCGTACGGGAATCCCGGAATGCCTTACGCATCTTTTTGCGCAGGCTGTAGGAAATGACCAGCAGGAAGGGAACACAGGCAAAAACGATCAAGGTCAGCCAGATATTGATTGTGCTCAGGTACACAAAAGCAAATGAAATGCTCAGGAACGAGATGATCAGGTTTTCCGGGCCGTGATGGGCCAGCTCGACAACCTCAAAAAGGTCGTTTGTCATACGGGTCATGATTTTTCCGGTTTCATGGTTATCGAAAAAGGAATAGGGGAGCGTTTCCAGATGCGCAAACAGGTCGGTCCGCATCCGGGCCTGCATGTATACGCCCATCATGTGCCCCTGGTACTGGATAAAATAGTTGAGCATCATCTTGATGAAATAAAGCAGAAGAAGCGCCAGGCCGAAAATCACGATCATCCTGTACTGACGTTCCGGAATCAGCGTATTCAGCATGGTCCGCGTTATGATCGGATATACCACACCGATCGCGGAAACAAGCAGTGCAGCCCCCATGTCCATGGCAAAAAGTTTTTTATGCGGTCTATAATAGGAGATGAAACGCCTGAGCAACCCCCTGGTTTGTCTGACACTCCGTCTGGAATTCTCTTCATGCTGTGACATTTTTCCATACTCAGCTTTCATTTGGTGATATCTGCGAAACGCGAAACCGAAAAATCAATATTATCCTAAACCATGAAGCGGGCTCAAAGTCAATACATAATCAAAAATTCATTTTATATCTGCCAATCTGCAGAATACAAACCTATCATCCCTTTTATTGTGACCACTGAATGTGATATTATGATTCAGATGCCAGAAGGCATTGCAGGAGGCAACCCATGAGAATCCGAGATAATTTCCCGGTGCAGTTTCGAAAGACTGACAGCAGGCAGCACCGGGAAAAAAAAGAAAATAAGCCATGCTGCCAGGAACTGCACCTTTCCCGGACATCCGATCCAGAAAAAGAAAGGAATGCAGGAAACCATGAATGAACGGGAACTGATTAATCGCTGGAAACAGGAAGAAAGCATCGCGCATATCAGCGGATGGGATTTCTCCCATATCAACGGAAAATACGAAGAGGGGGAAAATATCCCCTGGGATTATGACGCCATCGTCCGGTCCTTCCTGAAGCCGGATATGAAACTGATGGACTACGATACCGGCGGCGGTGAATACCTGCTTTCCCTGGAACATCCATATAAAAACACCGCAGCGACAGAAGGATACCCGCCGAATGTGGAGCTGTGCCGGAAGAAGCTGATCCCCCTGGGAATCGACCTGCGGGAATGCGCTGACGCGGCGCATATCCCGTTTGGTGACAGGAGCTTTGATATCGTCATCAACCGGCACGGAGATTTTGAACCAAAGGAGCTGAAGCGGATCCTGAAGCCCGGCGGAATCTTCATCACCCAGCAGGTGGGGGACCGGAACGACCGGGACCTGGTTGAAACGGTGCTTCCCGACGCCGCAGAGCCGTTCCCGGGACAGAACCTGACGGTGCAGGCGAAGGCTTTTGAAGACGCGGGATTTGAGATCCTGCAGAAGGGCGAAGCATTTATGCCGATCCGGTTCTTTGACGTCGGTGCTTTTGTGTGGTTTGCCCGGATCATCGAATGGGAATTTCCCGGGTTCTCCGTCGACCGGTGCGCAGCAAACCTGCTGAAGATGCAGGAAAAGATCGAAACGGAAGGCGCAATCGAGGGAACGACCCACCGGTACCTGATCGTCGCAAGAAAGTCGGTAAAATAAAACAAACAGGCGGTTCCGAAAATGGAACCGCCTGAACCTTTCTTGAGGGCAATTACAGCGTGGCCGCCATGACCGCCTTGATGGTATGCATGCGGTTTTCCGCTTCATCAAAGACAATGGACTGCGGGCTTTCGAAAACCTCATCCGTTACTTCCATACAGTCAAGACCGAACTTTTCAAAGATGTTCTTTCCAATCGTGGTATTCAGGTCATGGAAGGAAGGAAGGCAGTGCATAAATACCGCATCCGGACGGGCTTTGCGCATGACATCCGCGGTCACACGGTAGGGAAGCAGGTCATTGATCCGGGTCTCCCATACATGGTCCGGTTCCCCCATGGAAACCCAGACATCGGTATATATGACATGCGCGCCGGACACCGCTTTCGTAATATCCTCCTCAAATTCAAGCACTGCGCCGGTTTCAGCCGCGATTTTCCGGCATTCCTCAATCAGATTTGAATCCGGAAAATAAGCGGACGGCGCGCAGGCAACAAAATGCATACCCATCTTGGCACAGCCGACCATCAGGGAATTGCCCATATTGTAACGGGCATCTCCCATATATACGAGTTTGATGCCGGAAAGGGATCCGAAGTGTTCGCGGATTGTGAGGAAATCCGCCAGGATCTGGGTGGGATGGAACTCATTGGTCAGGCCGTTCCATACCGGAACACCGGAATAGCGGGCCAGGCCGTCCACAATTTCCTGGCCGTAGCCGCGGTATTCAATACCGTCATACATACGGCCGAGAACACGGGCCGTATCGGCGATGCTTTCCTTTTTGCCTATCTGGCTGCCGGACGGATCCAGATAGGTACAGTTCATCCCCAGGTCATAAGCAGCGACCTCAAAGGCACAGCGGGTACGAGTACTCGTTTTTTCAAATATCAGGGCAACGTTTTTACCGGGAAAAGCCGCATGCGGTATGCCGGCTTTTTTCTTCTGCTTCAGATCAGCAGCCAGATCCAGAAGGCCGGTGATTTCTTCCGGTGAAAAATCAAGGAGTTTCAGGAAATCCTTTTTTTCCAGGTGAAACATGATATTCAGCTCCTTTATATCGGTACCCGATGATTCTATGACAAGTGAATGAATGAAGTCAAATTCTTTTTTTGTTCCCCTTTACAAGCACAAAAATATTGTGCTAAAATAATACCAGAACGAAAATATTGTTCTGAACGGGGTGTGAAACGAATGAAGCCGGATGAAAGAAAGGATTATGCTTCCCGCAACATGGCCGGGATTGCTTACGGGGAAATGATCCGGAACAGCCGCCGGAAGAAAGGCATGAGCCAGGAAGAGCTCGGAGCCCTGGCCCATGTCGGGAAGAACGCCGTCGGTGCATGGGAGGCTGGAAGAAGCCGTCCGGATCTGAGCAGTGTCCCCGTGATCTGTGAAAACCTCGGAATATCGATCAACGAATTCTTCGGCATTCCGGAAGCAGCGGATCAACAAAAAGGGAAAAAGATTGCGGATGAAGCGACCCGCCTGTTTACAGACCGGTATTTCCGGCTGAATGAGTATCACCGGCAGGTGATTCTGCGGGAAATGGATGTGCTGATTGACATGCAGGAAAAAACGCCTGTTTCCGCACGCAAGCTGGTGCAGATATACCGGAACGACCTGGCCGCGTGTGCTGGTCCCAGCTGGGGAATCGGGGATGAATCCGGCGAGCCGGTCTGGCTGTATGAGGACAGCGTAACATCCCGGGCTGACGAAATTATCAGAGTCAGCGGTGACAGTATGGAACCCCGCTATCATGACGGAGATCAGGTGCTGGTACAGCATACAGCCAGTATACGCCCCGGTGAGATCGGCATTTTTGTTACCGGAGATATGGGATACATCAAGGAATTCCGGAAAGAAGGACTCCGGAGCCTGAATCCGGAATACCCGCTGATGCGGTTTTCAGACATGGACGAGGTACGATGCATCGGGCGGGTTATCGGAACCATGCGGAAAGACATGTACGCGAGTACTGCGGATATTGAACACTATACGACAGCAGGAATGAGAGGATGAAGAGAATGAACAGCCGTACACCCAGAAACAGGCGCAGACGTTTACTGATCCTTCACTACATGATTTCTTTTGCACGGGATGAGGGGAGACAACCTTCCGTCCGGGAGATCGGGGAAGCTGCCGGGCTGATGAGTACTTCGACTACTGCCGGATACCTGAACAGGATGGTCAATGAAGGACTGCTCGAACGGAACAGCAGTGCCAGGAGGAACTACTGCGTAACAGAAAACGGCGCCGCCATGATCATGGGACGCCGCGCAGGATAAAAAGAGCCTTCATCAGGCTTTCTGACGAAACTGATGCTGGCATTTGGCACAGGTGATTTCCTTTTCACCTGTGCCTCTTTTCATCCTCAGCAGAACTTTACACTGCGGACAGCGGAAATATCTGTACTCCTTTCGGTTCTTCTGCCGGAGGACAAACTGGCGCGCTTTGGTTTTTGTATCGGAAGAAAGTGACAGATACTTCTGATTTTCGGCAATCCGCTTTGAGCGGTTACGGGAAAAAAGCCGGAAAAGGGTATAAATATACAGGCTGGTTCCGAGAAGACCGAGAACCGGTAAACCGATGAAACCGGACAGAACGGAAAGAACAAGACCGGCAATCAGCGTAAAAATACCGAACTGATCGGGTCCGTAACGGCCTTCCATGAAACGGGCAATCCATGTTTTCAGCTTATAGAAGAAAATCATATTACAACCTTCTTTCGATTCTGATCAGCACCAGAATGCACGGCCGCAGCAGCAGTTAATGAGCATGTTTACCGCGAAGCATGTGATGCAGGGATTCTGGCAAATGAGGGACTGAAAATCATATCCGCTGCCGGCACGCGTTCGCCGGTACGCGCGGCTTCCGCTTTCGATTTCAGAGAGAAGCTGCTGGTATTCGGGATCGCCCGGCGACATCCGAACGGCAGCCCTGGCGTGATCCAGTGCAGAAATCCGGTTGCCAAGCGCGATTTCGGCGCGGGCATAAAGTGCATGCCAGTCTGCGTCATGGGAAGGAATCCGGTTCAGCAGCTGTTCTGCTTCGGAATAACGGCCGGAGCGAAGGACATGTGCAACCTCATCCAGATCCGGATTTGCATAGGATCTTGCCCGCGGGCCTGAAGAACCGGCCCGCCCTCCGAAAAACGCGGAGAATGGATCAAAACCATAGTCCCCAAAGGGATTTCCGGAAGCCCCGTTCTGACCGGAGTACGGATCCCGGTATTCAGTGCGGCTTCCATTTGAACCGGACTGGCTTCCGAATGGATTGCCATAGGGCCCCCACGAACCGCCGAAAGGATTTCCGGATGCGCTGGAAGATGCAGAACTGCCATATGGATTCCAGGTGCCGCCGTTCTTTCTGATCTGGAGCGCCTGCGTATAGGCCTCATTGATTTCCTTCATTTTCTGTTCGGCAGCCTTGTCACCCGGATTCAGGTCCGGATGATACTTCTTGGCCAGCCTGCGGTATGCAGATTTGATTTCATCTTCCGTGGCGGATGAAGAGATACCCAGTACGGCAAAAGGATCATTCATCAAGCAGGGACGCCTCCTTTCCGTACTTTTTTTCTATCCTCAGCGCATAACGCTGCCAGACGCCGCTGTACAGGATATTCCGAAGCAGGTCGAGATCTTCTTCCAGCGGCAGGATTTCAAATGCTTCAGTGGCATCCGCAATCAGGAGTTCCAGTGTGTTGCGGGCAAATTGATCATAATCCTCACGATCATGATACTGCTTCAGGGGATTGAACCTTCCGGCCCGGATATCCTGATCATAATCTTCCCAGGCATCCATCCAGTAAACAAAACGCCCGAGTCCTTCACCAACTGCCCGGAGACCGGATGCCCACATATCATCCGGTTTCGGTACAAAGCAAGCGCCGAGCATTTCCCCGGAGAGATTGCAGAGGGCATCAGAATCCGGTGAATCAGTACGCTCCAGTGCCCAAAGCCGGTCCAGCGTGTTTTTAATGCATTCAGCCTGATACGGCCAGCTGGCTTCGGCCTGTTTTGCCTTGTTCCGGAATACCTTCTCGCCGGCCCGGCCGGCAAGGAGTCCGTCATCCAGCTGCTGATCCCTGCACTTCAGCCAGAAAAGCAGGACGTTCATGTCCGCTGCAAAGTCAATCCAGTCTGAGCGGAGAAAAGTATGCTTTCTGACAGGATGCACTGCACACCGTGACGTATCTTCAGAATCCGGAGGACTGTACATCGAGCAGAGGAGGATGGCCAGGAAAGTCATATCATTGCTGAGCGACAGACGGCCGACCTGACCGTAACGTGACTGAAGTGAATGACACAGGCCGCAGTAAAAAGCGCGGTATCGCTTTTTCTGCAAATCCGTAAGGCGTCCCTGGTCCGGGGTAATATAACCAAACATTGATTCACCGCCTTACACATCATACGCACCGTCATCACCGGCACCGGAACTGCCGGTGCTCTTCGGGGAACGGGATTCGGACTGACGGGCTTCACGACGCTGCCTGTCCTCTTCGGCATACCGGTCGGCATCCCGGATTGCACGGTCGATTTCCTCACGGGACATGTTTCCGGAACCGGATATCGTGATATTCTGGGAGCTGCCGGTGGAAAGATCCCGGGCGGATACATGGACAATTCCGTTTGTGTCAATGGAAAAAGTCACTTCGATCTGCGGGATGCCGCGGAGTGCGCGCCGGATCCCTTCCAGGCGGAAATGCCCGAGTGATTTGTTGCCGGAAGCCATCTCCCGTTCTCCCTGAAGAACATTGATTTCCACGCTGGTCTGGAAATTGGCCGCAGTGGTGAAAACCTGGGAGTGCTGGCAGGGAAGCGGTGTATTACGGTCGATGATCTTTGCAAAAACATCTCCAAGGGTCTCAATTCCGAGGGACAAAGGCGTAACATCAATCAGGACAATGGAATTAATTGTGCCGGTCAGCACACCGCCCTGCAGACAGGCTCCCATTGCCACACATTCATCCGGATTGATATCCCGGGAGGGTTCTTTACCGGTCAATGACCTTACGGCATCCTGGACAGCAGGAATCCGGGTGGAGCCGCCGACCAGAAGGACCCGGCTCAGGTCCGATGCTTTCAGTCCGGCATCGTCCAGCGCCTGGAGGACCGGGCCTTTGACAGCGGATACCAGATGGGAAGTCAGCTCGTTAAACCGCGAACGGGTAACCGTTGTTTCCAGATGCAGCGGGCCAGAAGAACCCTGCGCAAGGAAAGGAAGGCTGATGACTGCTTCCTGCGCGGCAGACAAATCGATTTTTGCCTTTTCCGCAGCTTCCGTCAGGCGCTGCATGGCCATTACATCCTTTGAAAGGTCGATATTATGTTCCCGGCGGAAAAGGTCCAGCAGATAACCGACGAGGCACTGGTCAAAATCATCGCCGCCAAGATGATTGTTCCCGGCTGTGGCCAGCACTTCAATGGTATCGCGGTTGATATCCAGGATGCTGACGTCGAAAGTGCCTCCTCCTAGGTCAAACACCATGATTTTGCAGGGCTGCCCCTTATCAAAGCCATAGGCAAGGGCGGCTGAAGTGGGCTCATTGATGATGCGCCGGACATTCAGGCCTGCAATCACCCCTGCATCTCGCGTTGCCTGGCGCTGGGCATCGGAAAAATAGGCGGGAACTGTAATGACCGCATCGGATACGGGTTCACCGATATACGCTTCCGCATCGGATTTCAGCTTGCGGAGAATCATAGCAGATATTTCCTGCGGAGCATATGGCTTTCCGTCCACATTATAGCGCCTGTCCGAACCCATTTCCCGTTTGACAGAGGAAAACGTACGGGAAGCATTTGTTACAGCCTGCCGCTTGGCCGGCATTCCGACCAGACGCTCACCGTTTCGGGAAAAAGCAACAACCGACGGAGTCGTCCGGCCGCCTTCTGCATTCGGAACAATGACAGCCCGGCCGTTTTCCATAAAGCTGACACAGGAATTGGTTGTACCCAGGTCAATACCGATCAATACGGACATTGCCTAACCGCCTTTCGAAACATTGAAATTCACAATTAATATACAGGCGGAAAATCACGATTATGCGTGCGCTGTGTGAAGGGGATGTGAAAATTCATTGTCATTCCGTGTAAAGAATGATAAAATAACCGCGAATAATACCAATCACATATCATTTCCCCGGAAGGAGTGTTTTGTCATGGAAAGACCCAACGCATGGAAAACGTATAAGAAAGCCGACCTGAAAAAGGTGGAGCAGACCGCAGCTGAATACCGCCGTTTCCTGGATAACGGAAAGACGGAACGTGAATGCGCCGCTGAAACTGTGGAAATGCTGGAAAAGGCCGGATATGTATCCCTGAAAAGCGCCATCGAGGCAGGAAAAAAGCTGAAACCCGGCGACAAGGTTTATGTAAACCAGATGGGAAAAGCCGTGCTGATTTTCCTGATCGGCAAAAAACCGCTGGAAACGGGTATGAATATTGTAGGCGCGCATATTGATTCGCCCCGCCTGGACCTGAAGCAGAATCCCTTGTATGAAGACAATGATTTTGCTCTCGCCGATACGCATTACTACGGCGGCGTAAAGAAATATCAATGGGTGGCGCGAGAACTGGCCCTTCATGGAGTAGTCGCCAAAAAGGACGGATCAATCATTGAAATCCGTATCGGTGAAAAGGAAGACGATCCGGTCGTCGGCGTTACCGACCTGCTGATCCACCTGAGCCAGGAACAGATGAAGAAAACCCTGGGCGAGGCCATCAGCGGTGAAAAGCTGGATATCATGATCGGCGGAAAACCCCTTGCTGATGCGGAAAAAGAACCGGTAAAGGCCGGACTGCTGAAAATCCTGAAGGATGAATATAACATTGATGAAGAGGATTTCCTGAGCGCTGAGATCGAGGCGGTTCCGGCCGGAAAAGCCCGGGATTTCGGCCTGGACCGGAGTATGATTATGGGATACGGTCATGATGACCGTGTCTGTGCATTTGCTGAACTGGCGGCGATTCTGTCGATCCAGGGCATCCCGGAATATACATGCTGCGGGATGCTGGTGGACAAGGAAGAAATCGGCAGCATCGGAGCTACCGGAATGCAGGCGAAATACTTTGAAAACGCGGTGGCTGAAATCCTGAACCTGAACGGTGAGACCAACAGCATCGCCCTTCGCCGGACACTTCAGAACAGCCGAATGCTGAGCTGCGATGTGAGCGCAGGCTATGATCCGCTTTACGGGGATGCATTTGAAAAGAAAAACGCCGCTTTCCTGGGACGCGGTGTATGCTACAACAAATTTACCGGATCACGCGGAAAGGGCGGATCCAATGACGCGAATGCCGAGTTTATCGCAAAACTCCGGAAGATCATGGATGACAACAAGGTTTGTTTCCAGACTGCAGAGCTTGGGCGGGTAGACCTCGGAGGCGGCGGAACCATTGCCTATATCTGTGCACTGTACGGCATGGAGGTCATTGACAGCGGTGTTGCGGTGCTGAATATGCACGCTCCGATGGAGATCATCTCCAAGGCGGATCTTTATGAAGCTGTGAAAGCTTACAAGGCCTTTATGCTTCATGCCTGATGATCCGGATCATTCATCCAGCGCCCTGACCGCCGCGTTCATCGCGGACGGCAGGGCGATTTTTCTGATGTCCGGAACCGGAATCCAGCAATATCCCTTCGGTGCCGGCAAATCCGTTTCGGATAAAAGGGAAATGAGATTCATATCCCATACCTGATGGGTAAAAACATGCCGGGCTTTGCCGCAGGAACAAAGAATCCGGGCCGGAAGCCCAAGGGCCTTATATGCCGCTTCCGCGGCTTCTTCGGGTGTCAGGCAGCCTTCGACCATCGGAAAGCACCAGAGCCCCTGAAGAAGCTTTTCCGTTCTCCGGCGCAGAAGTACGCGGCCGCCGGAACGGATGATCAGGACAGTCCAGGGAATCACCTTCTGCGGACGGGACTTCGGCAATACCGGCAGATCAGCGGGATTACCGGATGAAAGCGATCTGCAGAATGAAGAGAGCGGACAGCGGCTGCAATCCGGAGTTCCGGGAACACAAATACCGGATCCGAGATCCATTAATGCCTGGTTATGATCTCCCGGACGTTCAGGAGGAACAAGTTCTGCCGCAATGGATTCGATTTTACGCCGTACAGCCGGCCTGGAAGCATCCTCAACAATATTATACAGACGGGATATAACCCGAATCACGTTTCCGTCCACTGCCGGAACCGGAATATCAAACGCAATGGAAGCAATCGCACCGGCCATATAAGGGCCAATTCCGCTGATTTTACGAAGTTTTTCCGGATCCTGCGGCAGGCTTCCGTTGAAATCACGCATTACCTGGCGGGCTCCCGCCAAAAGATTCCGTGCACGGGAGTAATAACCCAGTCCTTCCCAATGTTTCAGGACATCCGACTCATCTGCTTCCGCAAGGGAGCTGAGGGTCGGAAAACGGGAAAGAAAACGGCTGTAATAGGGAAGAACTGTTTCCACACGTGTCTGCTGAAGCATTGCTTCACTGACCCAGGTCCGGTACGAATCGTGAATACCGCGCCAGGGAAGTACACGGGCATTCCGGTCATACCAGGACAACAGGGCCGAAGAGACAGGATGCATCAATTTCACAGCCTTTCAGTGATTCACAGGTACGGGTACGGATTTATTCTCCGGTATTGTAGCATAACCATTTCGGCAGACAAATCGACAAAAACCGGATAAAACCGGCAAAAACAGAAAAAAAACGGAGAAAAAGAGAGAAAACAGCGCAAAACCGTGATGGTATGGGGTTGCCTTTTTTCCATAAAAGCATTATATTACATCATGTTGTTAGCACTCACCCCTTTTGAGTGCTAAATCAAATGAAGAGTATGACAGGAGGAAGAGATTCATGACCGTGAAGCCTTTGGGTGACCGCGTTGTCATCAAGAATTGTGAAGCTGAGGAGACCACAAAGTCCGGCCTGATCCTGACGAGTGCCGCCCAGGAAAAACCGCAGATGGCGATTGTTATTGCCGTCGGTCCCGGGGGAAATGTGGATGGAAAGGAAATCACCATGCAGGTAACTGCCGGCCAGAAGGTTATTTATTCCAAGTATGCCGGTACCGAAGTCAAAGTGGACGGCGAAGAGCTGAAGATTGTCCGCCAGAGCGATATCCTGGCTGTTGTGGAATAATCCGCTGAAAGAATATAAAGGAGACTGATTGATATGGCTAAGAAGATTCAGTTTGGCGAAGAAGCCCGCCGCAGCCTGGAAAAAGGCGTGAACGCGCTGGCTGATACCGTAAAGATTACCCTTGGACCGAAAGGACGCAATGTGGTCCTGGACAAAAAGTACGGCGCTCCCCTGATTACCAATGACGGTGTAACCATCGCCAAGGAAATCGAGCTGGAAGATCCTTTTGAAAACATGGGCGCCCAGCTGGTTAAGGAAGTATCCACCAAGACCAACGATGTTGCCGGCGACGGCACCACCACCGCGACACTGCTGGCACAGGCAATCATCCGTGAAGGACTGCGCAACCTGGCAGCCGGCGCCAACCCGATGGTCCTGAAGAAAGGTATTGAAGCCGCTACCGAAGCTGCCGTGAACGGACTGCGTGAACAGAGCCAGCCCATCAACGGCAAGCAGGCGATTGCCCAGGTTGCGTCCAACTCTGCTGCAGATGAAACCATTGGCCAGCTGATTTCCGACGCGATGGAAATTGTCGGATCTGACGGTGTGATCTCCGTTGAAGAGAGCAAAACCATGACCACCGGTATGACAACGGTCGAAGGTATGCAGTTTGACCGCGGATATTCCTCTGCCTATATGGTCACCGATACCGAAAAGATGGAAGCTGTACTGGATGACCCGCTGATCCTGATCACTGACAAGAAGATCAGTGCAATCCAGGAAGTGCTGCCCGTGCTGGAACAGGTTGTGCAGACCGGCAAAAAGC
Organism: Clostridia bacterium; assembly: GCA_017427165.1. Lineage (GTDB taxonomy): Bacteria > Bacillota > Clostridia > Christensenellales > Aristaeellaceae > Aristaeella. The sequence goes on along the minus strand of JAFRTK010000118.1, from coordinate 26,639 downwards.
TGCTCATCATCGCTGAAGATGTTGAGGGTGAAGCCCTGAGCACCCTGGTTGTCAATAAGCTGCGCGGTACGTTTACCTGTGTTTCCGTCAAGGCGCCCGGATTCGGCGACCGCCGCAAGGAGATGCTGCAGGATATCGCAATCCTGACCGGAGGTACCGTGATTTCCTCCGAAACCGGAATGGAACTCAAGGAAGCCACCGTGGACATGCTCGGTAAAGCACGGCAGGTGAAGGTCAATAAGGAAAACACCACCATTATTGACGGTGCCGGCGACAAAGAAGCCATCAAGGCACGTGTTGCCCAGATCAAGGCCCAGATTGCCGAAACCAAGAGCGATTATGACAAGGAGAAGCTCCAGGAACGCCTGGCCAAGCTGGCCGGCGGTGTGGCTGTGATCCAGGTCGGTGCCGCTACTGAAGTTGAAATGAAAGAACGCAAGATGCGGATTGAAGACGCTCTGAGCGCCACCCGTGCCGCGGCGGAAGAAGGTATTGTGCCCGGCGGCGGTATTGCCCTGCTGAATGTGATCCCGAAGGTTGCAGCTCTGATGGATAATTTCGCCGGAGACGCAAAGACCGGTGTCCAGATCATCCTGCGCGCCCTTGAAGAGCCGATCCGCCAGATTGCGCTGAATGCCGGTATTGACGGAAGCGTGATTGTGGACCATATCAAGAATGCCAAGAAGCCCGGATACGGTTATGATGCGCTGAAAGGCGAATATGTGGATATGGTGGAACGCGGAATCATCGATCCGACCAAGGTTACCCGCAGCGCACTGCAGAACGCGGCATCCATCGCCGCGATGGTACTGACGACCGAATCCCTGGTTGCGGACATTCCGGAACCGGAACCCGCTGCTCCTGCGGCCGGCGGTATGGGCGGTATGTACTGATTCAGAAACTGAACAGGACAGACGGCGAAACGCCGCCTGTCTTTTTTTGCGCTCCAATATGTTCTTTTGCAGTTCAATTGCTTGAGAAAAGGCATGAGCTGTGCTAAACTGCGGAACAAAGAACCCCTGAGGAAAGGAATGAACCGAATTGCCGATCAAGATCCCGAACGAACTGCCGGCATACCGAACGCTGACAGCCGAGAACATATTTGTCATGACGGAGACCCGCGCACGTACCCAGGATATCCGTCCGCTGCAGATCGCCATTGTGAACCTGATGCCCACGAAGATTGATACAGAGACCCAGCTGCTCAGGCTTCTGGGGAATACCGCGCTGCAGGTGGAAACAGAGCTGATCAAAATGGATTCGCATGTTCCCAAAAATACTGCTCCAGAGCACCTGACTGCTTTTTACAAAAGCTTCAATGAAATCCGGGACCGGAATTTTGACGGGATGATCATTACCGGCGCCCCCGTGGAACACCTGCCGTTTGAAGAAGTGGAATACTGGGAAGAACTATGTGAAATCATGGAGTGGAGCAAGGAACATGTTCATTCCACGTTCCATATCTGCTGGGGAGCGCAGGCTGCGCTATATTACCATTTCGGCATCAAAAAATACCCGCTGGAGAAAAAACTTTTCGGTATTTTTCCCCATCGTGCAGAGAGAAAAAACTATATTCTGCTGCGCGGATTTGATGATGTGTTTATGGCCCCGCACAGCCGGCACACAACCGTGCGCAGGGAGGATATTGAAGCATGCGGATCACTGAAAATCCTGGCATCTTCTGAAGAAGCCGGTGTATATGCATGCTGCACTGACAACGGAAGGCAGGTATTCATAACAGGACACAGTGAATATGATCCGCTGACGCTGGAAAAAGAATACCTGCGTGACAAAAACGCGGGACTGCCGATTGATATTCCGAAAAACTATTATCCGAATGATGATGATACAAAGGAACCGATGGTCACATGGCGCAGCCATGCAAACCTGCTGTACGCAAACTGGCTGAACTACATGGTTTACCAGACTACACCCTATGATATCAAGACGATTACCAGGTAAATCAGACAGCGGAAAAACGATATACCCGGCTGGAAAAATCCCCGTTCAGGCGGACAGTGAGGCCGGCATTCATGAGGGCGGTGCCATGACAGATGGTACCGTCCTCTTCGTTCCTGTAGGACAAAGCCGGATTAAGGCCGGCCAGACGAATGCGCAGCGGGGAAGAATTCGGTGAAGAAAGCGACCGGTAGGCAAAAAGGAGAACGCTTTTCTGATCATCCGATACAGAAGACCAGGCTGTATACGTGCCATCAAAGGGGGAAAGCAGGCGCCAGAATGTTCCGGTCCGGGTAAGATCCCGAATTTCCTTTACCCGGCGGACAAGGTCGGCCGCTTCTGAAAGGTCTTCCGCGGACAGTTCGGAAAGATCCAGCTCAAAACCGAAATTCCCGGCCAGTGCAACTTCACCGCGTGTCCGCATGGGTGTTATACGGCCGGTCTGGTGATTCGGCACAGCACTTACATGGGCTCCCATAGCTGAAACCGGATATACAAATGAAGTTCCATACTGGATTTTAAGACGTTCAACCGCGTCTGTATCATCACTGGTCCAGGTCTGCGGCATATAATAAAGCATTCCGGGATCAAAACGGCCGCCACCACCGGAACAGGATTCAAACAGAATATCGGGAAAAGAGGAAGTGACTGTTTCCAGCACACGATACAGGCCGAGAATATAACGGTGCTGCGTTTCAGAACGCCGGTCTGCCGGAAGCGCTTCAGAAAAGGCTTCGGTCATGTTCCGGTTCATATCCCACTTGACATAATCAATCCGCGCGGAAGAAAGCACAGCCGAAACTGCGGAGATAATGTAATCCTGTACATCAGGGCGTGACAAATCGAGAATCAACTGATTCCGGGCTTCGGTCCGGTGACGTCCAGGTACATGAAGGCACCAGTCCGGATGTGTCCGGTACAGTATACTGTCCGGTGAAACCATCTCCGGTTCGAACCAAAGTCCAAACTCCAGTCCCATTGCATGCAATTTATCCGAAAGACCATTCAGGCCGGAAGGAAGCTTGTTCCGGTTGACAGTCCAGTCTCCGAGGGAGCAGTTATCAGAATTCCGGACACCGAACCAGCCGTCATCCAGCACAAACAATTCAATGCCGATCTGCTTTGCCTTTTCCGCAATGGCAAGCAGCCGTTCTTCGGTAAAACTGAAGTAGGTTCCTTCCCAGTTGTTGATCAGGACAGGACGGCTGCGGTCACGCCAGGTTCCGCGAACAAGCCGGGTGCGATACAATGCATGAAATTCCTGGGACATACCGTTCAGACCATGGTCTGAATAGACAAGGACCGCTTCGGGAGAATGAAAGGATTCCCCGGGCCCGAGTTTCCAGGAGAAAACCTCCGGATTCAGACCGATGCTCAGGCGCGGACGACCTCCGTTATCCGTCCGGCACATGGCCTGGAAGCTTCCGCTGTAGACCAGGTTCATTGCCCAGACACGACCCGAGAATTCATCCGTATTCCGGGCACAGACGGCAATGAACGGGTTTTCCTCATGGCCGGAGGCACCCCGGGCAGAAGAAATACGATGTTCTGCTTCACCGGCAGCCGTCCTGATGACAGCCCGTTCACGTGCCCAGGCGCCTTTGAGATGAATCAGATCGGGACCGCTTTCCCAGAGAAGAACGGAAGCGGATAATACCGATGTCAGTGAAAGAGCCTGAATCCCCGTATTCCGGATATTCAGGCTGCGGGCGATCACACCAGAATGATGGTAAACGGAGTAAAGCGCGTCCACCCGAAGGCCGGTCCAATCATCACAGAGTTCCACAATCAGTGTATCCGCTTCTGCCGGAGATTCCGTATATACAGCGGGAAGCCCGGGAAGAGGCGGCTTGCCGGATTCGAGCCTGAAAGAAACCACACGAAGATCCGTCACATCATCCCCGTGTGCATTCCGGACACCGACTGCAGGCGTGCCATACCATCCGGTTCCGCAGCATGGAATATCCAGCGGGATCCGGGAAATTTCCTTATCGAAGCTGGCGCCTCCATAGTAGTCAGAAGGACAGTAGGAAAGGGATCCGTCCGCCACACGGGATCCCCAGTGAAGATTCACCAGGCGGCCATCATCATCAATATGGAGAACATACGACGTATTGCCTCCACTGAGATAAAACGTTTTCTGATCTGCAGAAACAGCAATGGACATGCGGATCCCTCCGAAAACAGACTGGGTTGAATTCTGAGAGGATTATAGCGAAAAGCAGGTTTGAAATCAACCGCAGAAACGGATGATTTTCCTTGTCAGGACAACGAGAAAAAGATATAATAAAAGATGGTATTCTATGCCGTGAAAGGAGGACGGAAAGGTGTTCTGTCAGGTGATTGTGGACATCGTTCATGAGAACGTGGCAAAGCCTTTTACCTACCTGATTCCGGACGGCATGGAACTGACAGCCGGGCAGCGGGTGGCGGTTCCGTTCGGGCACATGGAAAAGGAGGGCATAGTGACTGCTCTGACCCGGGAAACCGATGTGAACCCTGAAAAACTCAGAAGCGTTATCCGGCCCCTGGAGGATTATGCGGCAATACCGCCTGAGCTGATGGATCTTGCGGCTGATATGGCCCGGAAAAGCCATTGCCCGCTTGCTGAAACGCTTCGCCTGATGATGCCCGCACAAATGCGCGGCGGAAGAGTGCACGTCAAAACCGGGAAGACCGTACGGCTGCGCATCAGTCCGGCCGAGGCCGAAACTGCACTTTCCTCGGGGAGCCGCAGCCTGAAACGGGCTGCAATCCTGAAATTACTGAAGGACGGACAACCCCGTCCGCTCAGCGAAATTACCGCCGCTGTGAAGGACCCGCGCGAAACGCTGAAAAAGATGGCTTCGGAAGGCCTGGTGGAAATTACAGAGGAGGAAATACTGCGGATTCCCGGAGGGAATATCCCGGAATCCTCCGACCCCGGGTATTCCCTGACAGCAGGACAGCAGGAAGCCCTGGATGAAATTCTGCCGGCACTGAAAAGCGGAAAGGGCATGTTCCTTCTCCACGGGGTGACAGGCAGCGGAAAAACCGAGGTTTTCATGGCCGCAGTCCGCAATGCACTGGCGACTGGGAAGAGCGCAATTATCCTTGTACCGGAAATCGCACTGACGCCTCAGATGGTTTCCTGGTTCCGCGGCAGGTTCGGACCGGTAGCCGCCGTGATTCACTCCCGCCTGAGTCCCGGGGAACGGTTTGATGAATGGCGAAGAATCCGAAGAGGTGATGCAAGGGTTGTGATCGGCGCCCGGAGCGCGGTTTTTTCCCCTGTAAACAATCTCGGAATGATCGTCATTGACGAAGAACACGAAAGCACTTACCTGAATGACCGTCATCCGCGGTATGATACGCGTGAAGTGGCGGCATACCGGTGCACAAGGGAGAACGCAGTTCTGATCCTGGCCAGCGCCACTCCCAGCATTCTGAGCTTTGCGAAAGCCCGGCGGGGAGATTACATGCTCCTTGAAATGCCGAACCGTGTCAATGAACGTCCGCTGCCCGATGTGGAAATTGCTGATATGCGCAGCGAACTTGAAAACGGCAACCGTTCCGTGCTGAGCGGTGTGCTGAAAAAGGCACTGAAGGAATGCTCCTCCCGCGGAGAACAGGCCATTCTGCTGATGAACCGGCGGGGATACAATTCATTTGTATCCTGCAGAAACTGCGGATATGTCGTGAAATGCCCCAATTGCGATATCAGCATGACCTACCATATCGGCAGCCGCGACGGACTCCTGAGATGCCATTACTGCGGGCATACGATGGTTCCTCCTGCTGAATGTCCCAGCTGCGGTAGCCATTATATCCGATATTTCGGTGCGGGAACACAAAAGGTGGAAGAAGAGGTTCAGAAGCTTCTCCCAGGAGTACCGACAGCCCGGATGGACTATGATACCACCTCCGGAAAGGACGGACACGGAAAAATCCTAGAGGAGTTCAGAAGCGGACGCGCAAGGATCCTGATCGGGACCCAGATGATAGCAAAGGGCCTGGATTTTCCGCAGGTGACTCTGGTCGGTGTAATTGCGGCCGATCTTGCGCTGAACCTTCCGGATTACCGGAGCCGTGAACGGGCATTCCAGCTTTTTACCCAAGTGGCGGGGCGTGCCGGAAGAGGCAGTGTTCCGGGCCGGGTGATCATCCAGACTTACAAGCCGGATGACCCGGTGATCGGATTTGCTTCCAAACAGGATTACCGCGCGTTTTTTGAAAGCGAGTTCAGGAGACGCCGCAACAGTCTGTATCCGCCGTTTACGAATCTTGCCAGGCTGCTGATCGAAAGCTCCGATGAAGAGACAGCCGACCGGATGGCGCGGGAAGCAGAAGCAGCTGCAAGAAGAGTGCTGGAAACGCATCGGGACTGGCAGCGAAAGGTGCTCAGCATCGTGAATGAACTTCCAAGCGTACAGCTGCTGCGGGGAAAACACCGCCGGCAGATTCTGATGAAGACGCTGGTATGCAGTGAAACAGAAGCGTTTTTCAGCGAGCTCAGCGATCTGGCAGAGACCATGTCAGACAGCGCGGAAATTTACCTTGAAGTAAATCCGACAACCATGATCTGAAAAAAGGAACCGGACTGAAAAGGGAGAAAGGACAGAAACAGGATATGGCGACCAGAAAGATTGTAACCATCGGGGATGACACACTGCGGAAGACCTGCCGGAAACAGGAAAAGTTTGATATCCGCCTTTCCATTCTGCTGAAGGATATGGCAGATACGATGTACAAGGCGGAAGGCGTCGGGCTGGCCGGCCCGCAGGTCGGCATTCTGCGGAGGATTGCAGTAGTGGATGTCACGGAGGATCACAGCGGACTGCTTGAGCTTGTAAACCCTGAAATCATCGAAGCAGACGGATGCCAGACCGGACGCGAGGGGTGTCTCAGTGTACCGGGCAGGCAGGGGGTTGTTACCAGGCCGATGCGTGTAAAAGTCCGCTTCCAGAACCGAAAGGGACAGTGGAACGAATATGAAACCGAAGGATTTGAGGCACGCGCAATCTGCCATGAACTGGATCACCTGGACGGGAAGCTTTATATTGATATGATGGACCGTGAACTGACACAGGAAGAAATCGAAGGGCATATTCCGGAGGATGACATACAGTGAGAATCGTATTTATGGGGACACCGGAGTTCGCGGTTCCATGCCTGGAAGCACTGATTTCCAGGAAAGGCACTGAGGTGGCAGGTGTTTTCACCCAGCCGGACCGGCCCAAGGGACGCGGAAACAAGCTGACACCTAGTCCGGTGAAAGAAAGGGCAGTAAAAGCGGGTATACCGGTATTCCAGCCTGAGAGGATCCGGAAAACCGGGATTGAAGACCTGAAAGCCCTGCGGCCTGATCTGTGTGTCACAGCTGCTTTCGGACAGATCCTGAGCAGGGAAGTGCTCGATATTCCACCGATGGGCAATATCAATGTTCATGCATCCATTCTTCCCAGACACCGGGGTTCCGCCCCGATCGCGCATGCGATTATGGACGGGGATAAAGCGGCCGGCGTGACAACGATGATGATGGATGAAGGAATTGATACAGGCGATATGCTTCTGAAAGCTGAAACGGATATCCTGCCGACAGAAACATGCGGCGAGCTGACCGAGCGACTGAGCCGGATCGGCGCTGAACTGCTGACCAGGACACTGGATGAGCTGGAAGCCGGAACCCTGAAACGGATCCCGCAGAATGAAGCCGAAATGACTTACGATCCCATGCTGAACAAAGCGATGGGAATTCCGGATTTCTCCCTTGATGCCGAAAAAGTCAGGGGACTGATCAACGGACTGAATCCATGGCCGTGTGTTTCCGTACCACTGGACGGAGAAAGGATCAGGCTGCTGCGGGCAGACACCGCGGATGGATCCGGAACGGCAGGTACAGTACTGAAAGCTGATCCCAGAAGCGGACTTGTGATTGCCTGCGGAAACGGCGCTGTACGGATTCTCGAGATCCAGTCACCCGGCGGAAAACGGATGAGGGCAGAAGATTACCTTCGCGGTCATGGGATTCCTGAAGGAACGAGTTTTACGGAATAACAGATAAGGGAAAAAAGAAATGACAGAAAAGAAACAGCAGTATCGGAAAACCGACAGGCAGAGCAGTGCGCTTTCCAACCGGACAGCGGGCCGGAATTCCCCTGCAAGAAACACAAAAGAAGCATTCCAGGGAAGAACGGCGGGAAATGAACGTCCTTCCGCCGGAAAGAAGTCTGTAAATGGCAAAACGGGATATCGCGGAAAGCCAGCCGGAAAGCGACCGGAAAACGGAAAACGCATTCCAAATGCCGGTCATTCCCACGAATCCAGCCGTATTACAGGCAGGAATGGAGCCGGTCCCGGGAAAGCGCCGGTGGAAGGAATGCCCGCCAGGCGACTGGCGCTGCGGGTAATCCGGCAGGTTACGGAACAGGGTGCATATGCTTCACTGAGCCTGAATGCAGTCCTTGAAAACTGCGGCCTGATTGCAGCTGACCGACGGCTTGTTTCCCGACTGGTTTACGATACGCTGGATCACCTGATCTGGATTGACTGGGTACTCGGACAGGTGATGGCCCGGGAAGACACCGATATCAAGCTTCGGAACATCCTGCGTCTGGGAGCGTGCCAGATCCTGCTTGAAGACCGGATTCCTGAAAGCGCGGCTACCAACACCTGCGTTCAGCTGTGTACAGAAGCCGGCATGGAAAGCCTGAAGGGAGTCTGCAACGGCATTCTCCGAAATCTTGTACGCAAAAAGGACGAGCTGGTTTTTCCGGACCCGACGGCAGAACCGGACAAGGCCGCATCCATCCGATACAGTATGCCGGAATGGCTTTGGATCAGACTGAAGAAAAGCTACGGTGAAGCCGAAGCAGCCAAAATCGCGAGCTTCCGGACACCTGATGAAGGATGGACCATCCGGCCCAACCTGACGAAAACCGATGATGAAGGGTTTGAAGAGCTGCTCCGGAAAAAGGTATGGGAACACGAAAAGACAGATATCCCGCACGCCTGGAAAATCCGGGGGGCAATGGATATTGCACGGGATGCGGATTTCACAGAAGGCATGTTCTCGATTATGTCCGGAAGCAGTATGATGGCATGCCTTGCAGTTGATGTCCGGCGCGGAAACCAGGTGCTGGACTGCTGTGCCGCCCCGGGAGGAAAAACATGTTTTCTGGCAGAAATCATGGATGGAACAGGGAGAGTACAGGCCTGGGATGTCCATGAACACCGTACAGCGCTGATTGAAGCGCAGATGAAGCGCCTGGGACTGGATAATATCCGGCCTATGGTACGGGATGCCTCCCGAAAGCGCGAAGACCTTTACAGATCCATGGATGCTGTGCTGCTGGACGCACCCTGCAGCGGACTGGGAGTGCTGGCGGAAAAACCGGATATCAAACTCCGGGTAACGGAAGAAAGCATTACAGAACTGACAGGAATCCAGAAAAATCTTCTGGAGACAGTCTGCGAGTATGTCAAACCGGGCGGTACCCTTGTATATTCCACATGTTCCGTACTTCCGGAGGAGGATGAAGAACAGATCTCCGGCTTTCTCTCAAGACATCCTGAGTTTGAAGCATGCGATCTTCCGGACACAATCCCGGAACGATTCAGGAAATACCGGAAAAACGGATTGCAGCTGCTGGAACACAGGGACGGCGTGGAAGGGTTTTACATCTGCAGGATGAAAAGAAAGGAATGAAGGAATGACAGAACTGGCCGGAATGACCCGGGATGAAATTGCCGGATGGATGAAGGAACAGGGTTTTCCCGCTTTCCGCGGAAAACAGGTTTTTGAATGGATTCACCGCGGTGTTGACTTTGACGGGATGTCCAATCTGCCTGCATCCATGCGTGAAGAACTGAAAAAAGTATCTGTCGCGCAGGGCGTCAGCATCCGGATGAATCAAACCAGCCGGCTGGACGGGACTGTCAAGATCCTGTATGAGCTGCGGGACGGCAACTGTGTGGAAGGTGTGCTGATGCGCTATAAATACGGCGTGAGCCTGTGCATCTCCACCCAGGTCGGATGCAGGATGGGATGCCGTTTCTGCGCATCAACGCTTGAAGGACGGATCCGGGACCTGACAGCCGGTGAAATGCTGGGTGAAGTGCTTGCAGCCAACCGCTTCCTGATTCCCGAAGGAAGGAAAGTCAGCCATATTGTACTGATGGGAAGCGGCGAACCGCTGGACAACTACACGGAAGTTATCCGGTTCCTTCATCTGCTTCGTGAAGAAGGCGGCATTACGATCAGCCTCCGGAATGTGTCTCTTTCCACCTGCGGGATTGTTCCGAAAATGTATGATCTTGCAGAGGAGAACCTTCCGGTGACGCTGTGCGTTTCACTGCATGCCCCGAATGATGAGATCCGGAAAAAAACCATGCCGATTGCTGAAAGATGGACGATCAGTGAAATACTGGATGCCTGCCGCAACTACATCCAGAAAACCGGACGAAGAGTCATTTTTGAATATGCGCTGTCCGAAGGGGTCAATGCAGGTGAAAAGGACGCAGAAGAGCTTGCAGAAATCCTTCGCGGTATGCAGTGCCATGTCAATCTGATTCCCCTGAATGAAGTCAGGGAACGAAATATGAAGGGTGTCAGCGAGGAAACCGTAAAACGCTTCATGCAGGTCCTGGAGAAACGGCATATTTCCGTCACACGCAGACGGGAAATGGGTGATGATATTGAAGGCGCATGCGGACAGCTGCGCAGAAAGATTATTGGAAAGGGCGAGAATCTTCCATGCGAAAGTTCAACCTGAAGGAAAATGCTGCAAAACGCATGATCGGAATGCAGAAAGCAGGCCTTAGCGAGAAGGATGCCTATGCTGACGTACCCGCAGAGCAGGCTGCCGATCCCGGTATCAGCTCCGGAATCCGGATTGTGTGGAGAACGGACATCGGCCGTATCCGGCAGAACAACCAGGATGCTGTGATCATCGGAAGCGGACTGGCTGGTGTTGCAGACGGAATGGGCGGCCACAATGCAGGTGAGGTCGCATCCTGCGGACTTCGGGACGGACTGGTTGCAGAAACAGCCGGATGTGAACCGAATGAAGAAACTTTGACTGAAGCGATCAAAACAGTCAATCATGATCTGTATGCAAGGCAGGAAAATGACAGTACCCTGCGCGGAATGGGCACAACCCTGACTGTTCTATGGCCTGGAAAAGAACACATGATCATTGCACAGGTGGGTGACAGCCGGGCATATCTGATACGCGGGGGAACAATGCGGCAGATCACGGAAGACCACTCGATGGTTGCTGATATGGTACGGCGGGGAGTGCTGACAGAAGAACAGGCAGCCACTCATCCGATGCGCAACTATATCACACGGGCTGTCGGTACGGATGAAGATGTGGATGTGGATATATTCCGTGAGAAGAGGGAAGCCGGAGACCGCTGGCTTGTATGTTCTGACGGCTTATACGGCCTGATGAGCCGGACTCAGCTGGAAGAGCTGTCTTCAATCGAAAACCCGGATGAGGCGGCGGATATCCTGATGCAGACTGCGCTGGATAACGGCGGGCGGGATAATATTTCCATGGTCCTGCTGATGGATGATACCGGCGCACAGACACCGGAAGAAAAAGAATCCTGTGACGGAAGAAGCACACAGGAGGTAACGGATCATGAATGAGCAAAAAATCCTTGCGAACCGTTACCGACTGACGGAACAGATCGGCATGGGCGGCATGGCGATCGTATACCGCGCTGTGGACCTTCGGACAGGGCATAATGTTGCCGTTAAGGTACTCAGACCTGAATTCAATGAAGACAGGGAATTTATCGGACGGTTCCAGCGTGAAGCCGAAGCAGCCAGCAAGATGACACACCACAATATTGTCAATCTTCTGGACGTCGGCATGGATGGGGATAACCGCTACCTGGTTATGGAATATGTCGAAGGGAAAACCCTGAAGGAAGTCATACAGGAACGCGGCAAACTGAGTGCTCCACTGGCATGCCAGATTACAATCCGGATCCTGAGTGCGCTGGAACATGCTCACCGGAACGGGATTGTACACCGGGATATCAAACCACAGAATATCCTGGTCCATGCAGACGGGCATATCAAGGTGGCCGACTTCGGAATTGCCCGGATTGCAGACAGTACAACCCTTACCAAAGGCGACAATGTGATGGGCTCCGTGCATTATTTCTCGCCGGAGCAGGCTCGCGGCGGCGGCGCCACTGCAGCAAGCGACATTTATTCCACCGGCGTTGTGCTGTATGAAATGCTGACAGGCCGTGTTCCGTTTGACGGAGACAATCCGGTAGCCGTGGCGATGCAGCATCTGCATAATGCACCGACCCCGATTCAGAATATCGCTCCGGATGTTCCGCCGGCTGTTATCCGTGTATGTATGCGCGCGATGGAAAAAAACCCGGCAGCACGTTACCAGACAGCCCGTGAAATGGCATCCGATCTCCGGGCTGCCCTGGAAGAACGCGGCGAGCGTATGAATGTACCGGAACCGGAGACGGAAGTCAAGCAGCCGAAACCGCAGGTGGCGCCCGGCGAACGAACGGGCTCCGTTACCGGCTCGAGACACCGGGTGCAGGAAGGCCAGAGCAGCGGAAAGCTTCGCGTTTTCCTGATCGCGCTGGGGACAATTGCCGTCGCCGGACTGATGATTTTCGGTACGGTGACAATCTTCCGGCAGGTATTCAACAACAGGACTGTTCCGGACCTGACCGGAATGGAACTGACAGAAGCGCAGGTTGAACTGACGCGGAACAACCTGAAATACTCTGTGAGCTATGTAACAAACGATACGTATCCGAAAGGGATCGTTTACATGCAGAATCCGGTTGCGGATTCCCCGGCCCATGTGGATGACTGTGTGATCCTGATGGTTTCAGACGGTCCTTCCGCATTCCTGATGCCGAATGTAATCAATATGTCCGCAGCAGATGCAACTGTTTTGCTGGAGAGCCGCGGTATGCGTGTAACACGTGACCGGGAAGCAAGCGGTGATGTTGCGCTGGATTATGTGATGCGTCAATCTCCGGCTGCAGATGAGATGGTTACGGTTGATACTCCCGTTACCCTGACAATCAGCGGCGGTGTAACTGTCATTCCGAATCTGGTGGGACAGACGCTCCAGGAGGCAGAAATCAGCCTTCTGAACCAGAACCTGACGCTTCACCCGGCACTGAAATATGTGGATACCGGTATTTCTGAACTTCACGGAACAGTGGCAGCACAGATGCCGGATGCAGATACGAGGGTCGCCCAGAATACCGCAGTAACGCTTACAATTTATCAGTACAGGGAAAATTCCAAGATCATTTCCTTCACAGCTCCCGAAAGTGAGCAGCAGCAGGTAATCCGATTTGCCGTACAGGCACTGGGGTCGACTGTGGAAATCGATTCCCGGACCAGGACGCTGGGGACTGATGATGACCGGTTAATCCAGTACACACTGGTGATTCCGGATGACCGTACATACAGTGTATTTGTCTACATCAACGATGTACTGAATTCGCAGCAGGTGATCAATCAGACAGAAGGAGCCGGTACAACCTGAGATATGAATGACAATCACGAAGAAATGAACCGGGGTACGCTGGTTCGCGGTATCGGGAGTTTCTATACCGCACGCGATCCGGACGGTAATGAGTTCATCCTGCGATGCAAGAAGAAATTCAGGCACAGGGGAATGAGCCCGATGACCGGTGATGAAGTCCTTTTTACCAGAGGAGTAGGCGAAGCCCATGGCTGGATTGAAGAAATCCTGCCGCGGAAGACTGTCTGCCTGAGGCCGCCTGTCGCGAATGTTGAACTCCTTGTACTGGTTATTTCCCCTGTACCGGAACCGGATCTGCTTCTGGCAGACCGGCAGATTTCCCGCGCATTTGCGCAGGAAATGGATGTGATGATCGCAGTGAATAAATGCGATCTGGACAGCAGCCTCGCATCCGGGATCCGGGATCAGTACGCAGCAGCCGGCATTCCAGTGTACGCAGTGAGCGCACGGAAGAAAACAGGTCTGGATGAACTGAAAAAAGCAATGAAAGGGAAACTGTGCTGCCTGACCGGACAAAGCGGGGCCGGTAAAAGTACTTTACTGAATGCTCTGCTGGACCTGGAACTGGAAACAGGAGATATATCCAGGAAGATCGCCAGGGGAAAGAACACCACACGCCAGTCTGAAATGATCGAAAAAGATGGTATCCGGGTGATGGATACCGCCGGATTCAACCTGCTGGAACCTGAAAAGCAGCTGGAACCGGAAAAACTGAAGGAAAGATACCCTGAATTCCGCCTGTATGAAGGGAAATGCCGGTTCCGGGAATGTCTTCATGACCGGGAGCCGGGATGCGCTGTGACAGAAGCCGTAAACCAGGGGGAACTGAACCCTGAGCGTGTGGAACGATACAGACAACTGCTTGAAGAAACCAGGGAAGTATGGAGGAACAGATATGATTAAGGTTGCACCGAGTATTCTTGCTGCGGATCCAATTAACCTGGAGCGGGATGTCCGGCGGGCCGTGGAAGCCGGATGCGACTGGCTGCATATCGACGTGATGGATGCCCATTTCGTACCAAACCTGGCATATAATCCGGATATTGTGCGACGGCTGAAGGAAACCTTTGATATTCACCTGGATGTCCACCTGATGATGGACCGGCCGGAAACCCTTACTGAGTCATTTATCAGTGCCGGGGCCGACACCCTGACCATACATGCCGAAGCAGATACAGATGCGGGTGCACTTCTGGACAGGATCCGGAAAGCGGGAATCCTCGCCGGGCTGTCAATCAAGCCCGGGACACCGGCAGAAGCTGTAAAGCCTTATTTTGACCAGGCGGACCTGATTCTGGCAATGACAGTAGAACCCGGGTTCGGCGGCCAAAAGCTTGACCGGAGTGTTCCGGGAAAGATTCGGGAAATACGCGATGCAGGGTTCAGCGGCCTGATCGAGGCAGACGGCGGAATAAATGAAACAAACCTTCAGGAGCTGATCGACAGCGGCCTGGATGTTGCAGTTATGGGTACCGCGCTGTTTCATACAGCAGATATGGCGGATATGATCCGGCGGATTCATCGGATGAAGATGAAAGCCAACAGAACGGAGACCTGAAGGATATGAACCAGGATACAATTGCCGCAATCGCGACTCCACCGGGTACAGGCGGTATCGGCATTATCCGGATGAGCGGGAAAGAGGCGGAAAAAATCCTGAACAGGATATTCCGGCCTTATAGCGGGACAATGCCGCTTGAAAACCGTAAACTGACTTACGGGCATATTGTTGACGGGAATACCATACTGGATGAATGCATGGCAGTGATCATGCGCGCTCCGGGGAGTTATACCCGGGAAGATGTTGCGGAACTGCAGACACACGGCGGCATCCGTGTTATGAATGTGGTCCTGGAAACCTGCCTGAAATACGGAGCCCGTCTGGCAGATCCCGGGGAATTCACAAAACGTGCTTTTCTGAACGGAAGAATCGACCTGAGTCGGGCTGAAGCTGTCATGGAAATGATCTCCGCCCGCGGTGAACAGGAATACCGGGATGCTGTCCGGCAAATGGAAGGCGGAACAGCGGATTTTATCCGAACGGCCTCAGACGAACTGTACGGACTTCAGGCAGGACTGGCTGCATGTATTGATTATCCGGAAGAGATTTCCGATGAGGAAGGAACCAAAGCACTGATCCCCGGGCTTGAAAAACTGATCAGCAGCCTGGAGGAAGCAATGGATGAGCGATCCTCACGCCTGATTCATGACGGCATCCAGGTGACCCTGTACGGGACACCCAATGCGGGTAAAAGCAGCCTGCTGAATGCCCTTCTCGGCCAGGATAAAGCGATTGTTACCGATATTCCCGGTACCACACGCGATACGGTGGAAGGGGAGATCATGATCGACGGAATCCGTGTGCATTTTACCGATACCGCAGGACTTCGGGAAACAGAGGATCCGATTGAAAAGATCGGAGTGGAACGATCCGAACAGGCAGTCAGGAATGCCGATATGACGCTGCTTGTTCTGGATGGCTCACGAAAACTGACGGATGAGGAAAAAGAGCGGATCCGAAATATAACAGACAGATGTACTGTACTGATCAACAAATCCGACATTGAGCAGGTTACGGAAGAGAAGGATATAAGGGCGGTCAATCCGGAAGCGGTGTGCCTGACTGTATCCGCACTTGATTCAGCAACTCTGAAGCCGCTGA
Source organism: Clostridia bacterium (assembly GCA_017427165.1). Classification (GTDB taxonomy): domain Bacteria; phylum Bacillota; class Clostridia; order Christensenellales; family Aristaeellaceae; genus Aristaeella. Next base: position 10,490 of record JAFRTK010000118.1, on the reverse strand, counting down.
AGGAAAGACTGAAGGAACAGACACGCATATCTGACCGGATGGCGATTTCCCAGCCGCGTCACATCGATGCGGTACGGCGGGCTGTATTATCATTAAAATACGCACTTGCAACACTCGGAAGCCTGACGCCTGATATGGCATCAACTGATCTGCAGGCGGCCCAGGCAGCGCTGGCGGAAGTAACCGGCGACCAGGCGGATGAAAAACTGCTGGACCGTATTTTTTCAAATTTCTGTGTGGGGAAATGAGAGGAAACAAACCTATGCCGGATTATCAACATGTTATACGCGGACGCGGAAGCCTGAACAGAATTATGGAACTTGCAGGGAAACTGGGTATTGTGCGTCCGATGATTATCGGCGGAAATACACTGACTACCAAGCTGATGAAAAGGGTACCGGCTCTTCTTGCTGCACCGGTTTTCAGCGGATATCATCCGAATCCGGACCTGAGCGATGCATATTCGGGCGCTGAACTGTACCGGAAAAACGCCTGTGACGGAATCATCTCCATTGGCGGCGGATCAGCCATCGATACCGGAAAGGCTGTACAAACCCTCCTGTTTTCCGAAGACATAAAACAAATCATGAACGGCTGCTATCCGGAAAGAATGAAACTGCCTCATATTGCGGTACCCGGAACAGCCGGAAGCGGCGCGGAAGCAACCCAGAATGCTGTTGTGTACGTAGACGGAATCAAAGCGGGGCTGAGCCATCCTGACCTGCGGCCTTCCGGCGTTCTGCTGGATGCAGAGCTTCTGGACAGCCTTCCGGAATACCATAAAAAAAGCTGTGCGATGGATACACTGGCCCAGGGAATTGAAAGCTACTGGTGTGCGGCAGCCAATGACGACAGCCGGGTACATGCTTATCTTGCCATTCTCGGGGTACTCGACAACCTGAAATCCTATCTGGCTGGTGATCCCCATGCAGCAGATGAGATGCTGGACGCCAGTTTCCAAAGCGGAAAAGCAATCCAGATTACAAGGACAACTGCCGCCCATGCCATGAGCTATCAGATGACTAAAAAATTCGGGATTGCCCATGGACATGCGGTTATGCTGACGCTGCCGGTATTATGGGAAATGCTGGCAGAAGATGAAAATACTGCTCCGGTACTGCAGGAACTGAGCCGCCTGATGAGACTGGGTGATCCGCTGATGGTTCCCCGCCTGCTGCGCGGTATTATGATTGACCTTGGTCTGTCTCTTCCTCCTTTTCCGGATAACGAGACACTGGAAATACTGACCGAATCAGTCAACCCGGAACGGCTTGCCAATCATCCGGCACAGCTCAGCCGGACTGATATACGGAACGTATATGTTCGATCACTGCTTCCGCCGGGGGATGCAGAACGGCAGGCCTGCCTGGATATCTGGAAATACTATGACGCAAAATAAGATGAAAGGCGGGATCTTCATGCCGGACAAAGAGAAAGAAAACAGCGGAAAGGGCTCTGCCGGATACGATCCGGTTTCAGGCAACGGAAAGAACATGCATGAGGGCCATCGTGAAGCCCTCCGAAACCGGTTTATGCGGGAAGGCGGCTTTGATCATTTTGAGGATCACCAGATCCTGGAACTGCTTCTTTTTTACGCCAATACCAGGCAGGATACCAATCCGATTGCCCATGAGCTGATTGACTCGTTCGGATCGCTGAAAGGGGTACTTGAAGCACGGCCGGAAATGCTGGCCACTGTGAAGGGAATCGGTCCGCAGGCTGCGACCCTGATCTCCATGGTGGTACCGCTTACTCGGGTATGGAACCGATGCGCCATGTCAAAACCCGACCGGATCGGAAACAGCCGGGAAGCAGAAAAATACTGCCTGTCACTTGTAGCCGGAAACCGTACTGAAAGATTTTATGTTATTGCACTGAATGCGCAGTGCAATGTGCTCGGCAGGCGGCGCATATCCGAAGGATCATTGAGCGAAGTATCCGCATATCCCCGGCTTGTGATGGAAACTGCGCTGAATTACAATGCACACAGTGTACTTCTCTGCCATAATCATCCGGGCGGGACATGCGCACCGTCGCAGGAGGATATTGCATCCACACTGCAGCTTCAGAGGCTGCTGAACGGTGTCGGAATCCTGGTACTGGATCATATTATTGTTGCAGGAAGCGTCACATACAGCATGATTGAACATGGAGATATCGATTACCGCATTAAAAACAGGATATAGGAGTTTCGAATGGGGAAGAATCAGAACAGAAAAAAACACGGGGCGCTGCGTGTTCTGACCGCACTGGTGCTGGCAGGTATTCTGGCTTACGGAGGAATCGTGGCAATGATATGCGTGGAGGAAGGTAAAGTGCCGAAAACGCTTGCATCCGGTTCAAACTATGATGCGATCATTGTACTCGGTGCCCAGGTGAAACCGGACAGGACATTAAGCGTCCAGCTCTCGTGGCGGATGGATGCAGCGATTGAGGCATACAAAAAGAAAAACGTTCCGATTGTTGTATGCGGCGCCCAGGGACCGGATGAGCCATGCACGGAAGCGGAAGCGATGCGGGAATACCTCCTGAAGGAAGGTATTCCGGAGAATAGCATTCTTTCTGATCCGGAGTCTTTCAATACCAACGAAAACCTGGAGAACGCGAAAGAACTCCTGAAGGAATTCCCGGATATCAGACGTGTACTGATTGTAACAAGTGATTATCATGTTCCTCGTTCTCTGGCCATCGCGCAGGATGTCGGGTTTGAGGCTGAAGGGCTCGGTGCGAAGTGCCTTCCGGAACGCTGGATCAAGAACCATGCCCGGGAAGCCCTGGCATGGTGCAAATACTGGGCAAAAAAATACCTGCGCCTGCCGCTGTGAGGATTGTGAATGAGGCAAAAGATCAGAAAACTGCTTGAGATAAACGGAATTCCGTTTTCGCCCGAACTGCCTGAACGGCTGGATATCTACCTGCGACTGCTCAGGGAATGGAATACCAGAATGGACCTGATTGCAGATGCACCGGAGGATGAAATCCTGGACCGGCACTTTATGGACAGCCTGACAGTTCTGAAAACCGGACTTGTGCCGGAAGACGCGCAGTGGATTGATGTCGGAACAGGAGCCGGATTTCCCGGCCTTCCGCTGGCATTGGCGAGGCAGGATATCCGGATGACACTGATGGATGCGCAGCAGAAAAGACTCAATTTCCTGCAAGCAGTCATTGAAGAAACCGGGATTTGCAATGCCCGGATCGTGCACATGAGAGCTGAGGAAGGCGCAAGGAATCAAGAGTTCCGTGAGAAATTCGATATTGCCTCCGCCCGCGCTGTCGCACCGCTGAACACACTGACTGAGTACCTGCTTCCTTTTGTCAGAATCGGCGGGGCTGCTTTATGCTGGAAAGGACCGGCATTGAGGGAAGAGCTGGAAGCCGGAAGAAGAGCCGCCCATCTCCTGGGCGGAAAGCTGGAAATGCCGGCCGAATGCCGGATTGCAGGCAGGAACTGGGAACATATGATCCTTCCGATCCGAAAAACAGAAAAAACAGCGGCCGCCTATCCCCGGAAAGCCGGGATGCCGAAGGCAAAACCGCTGGTTAAGCAAAAAGACGAATAAAACCGGATACAGAAAACAGACTCAACGCCCCCGGGTCAGCAGGTAAGCACCGGTGATTCCGCTGGCAGTCCCCAGCCCGGGTTCAACAATGTATGATGACATTCCATCACCGAAAAGAGATTCAGGAATATATCCGTTCAACAGGGAGAGGGTTTCTATCCGGATCAGCGGGAAAAGATGTTTCTGCTGCATGATACCGCCGCCGAAAATGATCATTTCCGGTGAAAAAGCCATAATCGCATTTACACAGAGCTGAGCAAGATAATGTGCTTCCAGCTGCCAGGCCGGATGGTCCGCGGGCAAATCCCTGCCGGATAATCCCCAGCGTTTTTCGACAGCCGGACCGGATGCAAGTCCTTCCAGGCAGTGCCGATGATACGGACAAAAACCATCCGGAACAGGGTCATCCGGATGCGGCGGAAGGAGTATATGGCCGATTTCGGGGTGCATCAATCCGTGAACCGGCATTCCATGAATAATCAGTCCGCCGCCGATGCCTGTGCCCACGGTTACATACAGGCAGCTTTTTTTCCTGCGTGCGGCGCCGAGACAATACTCTGCGAGTGCTGCAGCATTTACATCTGTATCAATCGCAACCGGAATCCGCAGGGCATCCGCAAAAGCCTGACGAAGCGGAAAATGACGCCAGGAGAGCTTGGGTGATTCAGTAACGGAACCATACCCGGGAGATGACGGGTTCAGGTCCAGCGGGCCGAAAGAACCGATTCCGAGAGATGTAATCCCTTTCCCGCTGAAAAAAGCAATCATCTCCGGCATTGTTTCAGATGGTGTCCGGGTCGGGACAGATATGGATTCCAGCGGTTCACCAAGATCATTCATTACGGCAAGCACCATTTTGGTTCCGCCGGCTTCCAGCGCTCCGTACAGCATGGAGTTTTCCTCCCTTCACAACAAACGGATTATAGCAAAATGAACTGCTGAAAGCAATCAGCAACATGCCCCTGGATTGACATTCCGGATAAAACCGGTAAAATGATTTGCAGATAAAAAAAATAATGATCGTCAGCAGAATGCCCTGAAACAGTCATTCTGCCGGTTTTCAAATAATGATAACACAGGATGATCATGTAATGATGAAGAGATCCGGAAATATATTGATGTTGACTGCTGTTATCCGCCCGACAAGTATTTTTCAGATATCCGTAATCAATTCCATGCAGGCCTGTACATTCCGACGGATGAAAGAAAGGGTGAACAAAAAATGAGAACTGAAGACACGGACCGTGCAATTCTCCGGTTTTTCAGGGATGATATCGGCGGAATCCTGATTACCGATCAGGAAGGAAATATTCTGTATCATGATCAGAAATCCGCATTTGTCAAAGAAGGAAAAACAAACTGGAAATCCGCCTGTCCTCCTCCTGCAGCCGGACAGAAAGCTGAGACATGGGACCTGATGAATGCGGATACCGGAAAGTCCTTTATGGTTACCACATCCACATATGAAGAAAACGGAATCAGACAAATCCATCACCTGATGGATACCAGCGTATATACCGGACTGTACCGGGATATGAGCAGTTATTCCAAATCCCTCAAGACTGAAAGAGACCAGGACAGGCTGACAGGACTCTACAACAAAGGGAAATTCATGGAGCTGAAAAGAAGCCTGTTCCGGGTACAGGAAACCATTGCGGTATTCAATATGGATGTAAACAACCTGAAACAGATGAATGACAACTTTGGACATGAAGCCGGAGACAGGCTGATCCGGAAAGCAGCAGACAGCCTGAAAAAGATTGAAAACCGGAATGTGATGGCTTTCCGGACAGGCGGCGATGAATTTGTTGTGGTAGCCCTGCATGTAAGCTTTAAGGAAGCGGAAAAAATCCGTACTGAATGGGAAAGGGGACTCGAAGAACTGAACCGGGAGGATGACGGGATTCAGTGTATTATCGCATGCGGTTTTGCCTACGGAGAACCCGGATATAACCTGGAAAATGTTTTTACCCTGGCCGATGAACGGATGTATGAAGACAAAAAAGCGAAAAAAATGAAAAGCGGGCAAACCATGAGATAAAAGCCGGACGAAATACCCATGCGGCATATTATCCGGATGATAACCCCCCTGCAGATGATTCCTGCAGGGGGGTTGTGCGGATGGCGGGGGTCGAACCCGCACGCCGGTAAGGGCAGGGGATTTTAAGTCCCCGGTGTCTGCCATTCCACCACATCCGCAAGCTCTGTGAGTATAACATCTTGCGGAAAGGCGCGTCAAGCATATAAATGGCGGAACTGACAACAGAATCAGCTGCGGGATGTAAAGTATACGGTGTAAGATTCATCTGTTACTTCATAAAGAGGAACAATACGGAAGTTTTCAGGCTGGAATCGTGTACGATATGTGTTCTGCAGCCATACATATGTATCATAAGTATGCGGTGTTTCAGGCAGAAGGATCCTGTCGGGCCCGGAAATGCTTCCGGAAAGACCGCAGTCACGGTCCGTGAGCCCGGCCAAAACAATCGGTCCGTCCACCATTGCCACAAGTTCCGGAGCATCTTCCAGCGGTTCAAAACGGACTTCCGAAGGGAAGAAAACATCCAGATTGTCATCCGACCAGATCCGGCTGATCATAATATATCCATCTTTGATTTCAGGGGATAAAAGCTCTCCGTTCAGCAGTATACGAGGAGAACCGGAACACCAGCCGGGTACGCGAAGGCGGAGTGTCCATTCCTGACCGGCTTTTGCACGAACTGTAAAACGCAGGCTCCACCTGGAAGTATTTCCGCCGCCATGTTCATCAAAAAGAACCTGGTTATCATAATTTTTCATATGAACGGACTGGGAAACAAAAATATCACCGCAATCCAGGGAAAGACAAGCCTCAGAAGGAATATACTGGCTGACAGTCACCATGTTCCGGTCCGTATACCATACAAGATCCGGATACATAGCCTGCGCCTGTACCATTGTACCGAAGCAGCACCAGAAATCACGGGTACGGCTGCCCCAGGTTTTTCTGCTGCCCGGAGCCATGGGAAGATAATAGGTCGGCATGCCGGTATTCCTGTTCTGCTGAGCCAGGAAACCATTGTATACCGCACGTTCGATATAATCCGCATATCTGGTTTCGCCGGTCCAGCGATACAGGTATTCCGCAGTCCGAACCATATTATAAACGGTGCAGAATTCCTGATCTGTACTGCTGATGAACCTGGCATGTGCATGGGGAGGAATCCAGAACTCCCCGGCATTGGACCCGGTTGTCGCAAACATGCCCCGTTCGGTGACAGCAGTTTTCCAGAAGGCTTCCATTCGCTTCATCCAGATATCGTCACCGGTGATTTCGTAAAGCCTGCCGGCACCATGGGAAACCGGGATAGAGGCATTCGCATGATCATCGGATAAAGCATCCGAATCCCTGTCCAGACGATCAAAGAGAGCATTTCCTTCATATGCAGAAACCAGCCTGCGGTATTTATCATTTCCAGTCAGCGCATACAGGTCAGCCCATACTTCAAGCATACCTGCCTGTTCGCCGCTGAATACCGCTTCAGGACATTCAGACTGCATTTCATCGACCCATCGGATATACCAGTCTGCAAGATGATCCAGAATCACAATGGCAGTTTCATTCCGGAGACGGTCATAAACATCCTTGAGACCCATAATTGTTTTATGCATGGTATACTGGGGAGACCATATATACCGGCCCGGGCGCATCAAAGCAAAGTATTTTTCGGGAATAGAACCGACCCACTCACCACCGTTCAGCTGCTGGCAGCGAGCCAGTTCAGAAACAATAAAATCGATTTTTGCACGAAGCTGCGGTTTATTTCCGCCAGCACACAGCGCAGAAGCAGCGGAAAGCCAGTGACCGAGAAAATGGCCGCGAAGCTGACAGCTGGGAGCCTCCCATCCCCAATGAAGCTTTACCGAATCCGGATCACTGATGGACTGCATATTGGGAAGCGTAATACCGGCTTCAAGGTAGAAATTCTGGAGCAGGCATCCTGTATCCAGTTCCATCAGATAAGACTCATTCAGGTCCATCCGCCGTTTGAAAAGACCGGGCAGGATCCGGACACTGCCGGAAGGAGCGCGGTTAAGCATGATTCAAAACTCCTTTCAGGAAAACGTTTTCATTATCGTTATTGTACCATATGTATCGACGGAAGAAAATATTCTATTTTCTTAAATGAGTTACGTGGTATTTATTGAAATGAACAAATATGTGTAATTATATTGTGCTTTTCCAACATTTCCTGTATAATAACCAAAAATGCAAAAACGGAAAATTCTTCCGGGATTCCTGAGAGGAAGGAAAGATGAGCCGCAAGAAAATTGCCGTGCTGATTGCCAGCATTGACCGTGAGTACCAGCAGGATTTTGTATCCGGTCTTGCAAAAGCAGCATCGAAACGCGATATCGACATCTGCATATTCAATACTCAGGGGCATATGAACATTGCCATCTCTTCCACAAGTGAAGTCGGAGAAAGCAAAATATATGACCTGCCTGATTTGAGTGCTTTTGACGGTGTAATTTCTCTCCCGGCCACTATGGGCAATGAAATAGCGCTGGAGAAAATGCGGGATATCCTGCGGCCTGTGCAGGAAAAGGGAAAACCGCATATTTCCATTGATGTTCCCCAGGATGGCGCCGTGATGATTACTTTTGATGATCGGATCAGCATGGAAGAACTGACGGAGCATCTGATTTCGGAACACGACGCCAGGAAAATTGCGTTTGTCGGAGGACCGACGGAATCAACGGTATCCCGAAAACGACTGGAAGCTGTAAAAACCGTGATCGATAAACACGGCTGTGACCTGGATGAAAACATGATATTTGACGGTGAGTGGACCAGAATCGGCGGACGGCATGCGGCAGAACAGCTCCTGAAATCAGAACACATGCCCGATGCTGTCATCTGCGCAAATGACGATATGGCGCTCAGTGTAATTGAATGCCTGAATGAACATGATATATATGTACCCCGCGATATTGCCATTACCGGTTTTGACGCACTTCGTGAAGCGGTCCTGCGCGGTATGACCACTGTGAACCGTCCGATTGAGCGGGCGAGCCGGAAAGCGGTTGAAATCCTGAAAAAATGGATGGATGGAAATCCGCCTGAAAGCAATACTGTGCTTCTGTCCACAATACCGATTTACGGGGAATCATGCGGGTGTTATCAAAAAATAGACCAGATTCATGAAAAGCTTCGGGTAATGGGCACTGAACGCTGGAACATGGAAAGAATCCTGACCCGGGTCAGCATGTTCTCCGGAACAATGGCCGGAGTAGGTGATGAAAAAGAAGCGGCAGAAAAGATCAGGAACTTTGTGGAAAGCTGGGAAATTCCCGAATTATACTTATGCGTTGACCCCGGAATCTGCCGGGATACGGCGTCATCAGATGAGGAAACGTACCTGCTCCTTTATGGAATCCGGGATGGAAAAGAGTATCCGGCTGAGATTTTTCCCAGACACGAGCTGGCTCCGGTGATGAAGGAAGAACGTGACAAACCCGTATGCCTCGTGTTCTGCCCGCTGTATTACCGGGACAGAAATTTCGGATATGTAGCTATCCGGATGGGAGCTGTAACCGGATACGCGCTGTATTCTGTTCTGATGCTGCTCAACGGAGCACTGATGAGCCTTTTCCTGCAGACGAACATCCGCCGGTACACCGCAACCATCAAGGAAATGTCAGTGCACGATATTATGACCGGAATGCTGAACCGCCGGGGATATATGGAAAAAGCACCGGAGGTGCTGGAACTTGCGCGGAAAGAAAACCGTATTTTTACGGTGCTCAGTTCCGATATGGATGACATGAAGCAGATCAATGACGGATTCGGGCATAAAGCCGGTGATGAAGCAATCTGCCGGGTGGGCAGGGCGCTGCATATTGTGGTAAAATACGGACTGACTCCGGTGCATATCAGCGGAGACGAGTATCTTGCTTACGGAATCGTAAACAGTACTGCCGAAGCAGAAGCGCTGCCTGATGCCGTCCGCACAGAACTGATGAGGATCAATGCGGAAGAACCACTTGAGTATAATGTAACAGCGAGTATCGGAATCTACGCGGCTGTTCCCGGTGAAGAAAAAACACTGGACTATTTTATGACACGGGCCGACAGGGAAATGTACGCTGTGAAAAAAAAGAAGAAAGCAGATCAGAGAAATGAAAAAGCAGGCTTATAAAAGCCTGCTTTTTTCAAACGGGAAGTAAATTATTCTTCCCCGAGATCATCTGACATTTCAAGCAGCTGCCTGAAAACCGCATCAGAAACATCGTCATCCGGAACGGTATATACATCCTGACCGTTGTCATCTGTTTCAATCTTCAGGATAAAGACTTCGAGATCTTCATCATCGGATTCCGGATCACAGACTGCCAGATAGCTTTCACCATTGTATTCAAGCGTTGCCAGATGTTCGAAAAGGGTGGACTGACCGTTTTCATCAATAAACTCAACGATCCGGTCTTCATTCTCATCTTCAGGGATATTGTTCATGATTTCATCCGACATAAATTTTTCCTCCTGTAAAAAAATCGAAAAATGGATTACTGCGCATCGAGCCATTGCTGGAGAAATACCGCAGCGGCCACTTTGTCCACGTTTTTTTTCCGTTCCGAACGTGAAAGGTTCCCTTCGAGCAGGGCGTCTTCCGCTGAAACGGTGGACAGGCGTTCATCCTGGAACAGTACGGTCAGGCCGGCTTTTTCGAGCTGGGCACAGAAGTCACGGACTTTGGCAGCCTGAAATCCTTCCGATCCATCCATATTCAACGGAAGACCGGAAAGGATGATGTTTGTTTCATACCGATCACAGATGGCTCTGATTTTCCGGGTGTCCGGTCCCCATCCAACCCTTGTGATCACTTCAACAGGGGAGGCAATCGTCCGTGTGGGATCAGAAACTGCAATACCGATCCGGACATCCCC
>JAFRTK010000117.1 GCA_017427165.1 Clostridia bacterium | reverse complement strand
TGCTTTGCCCAGGCCGAGGAGGGGCCGAAATTTGTCACCATTCAGGAATGGATGGACGCCAAGGGAGACTGCGGTGACTGCATGCTGGTGCTGAAAGTACTCCAGGTGCTCAATCCCGTGGTTGCCCTGGCGGCGGATGAAACCGGAACGGTCAACCTTTTCTCAGGAGCCAATGATCCCGAATCCTTCGTTGCCTTCTTCGATGAGGAAAATGGAATGCTGGACGGTTATATCCTGGTGATTGCAAACCCGAAATACAACCCGTATGAAGGCACCATTGAAATGGCAAACTGGACACTGCTGCGGATTCTCCCGAACCTGGAAGCGGAATAAGCCGCATACCGTCATCGGGCAGCCTGAATCCGGAAATCACAGCAGGTAGAGCAAACAGGGAGCGGACCAATCCACTCCCTGTTTTTCTATTATTCCACCATTATTCCCCGAACAGTTCCGCCGTCCGTTCCATCCGGCCTGCCACCTTTACCCCGAAGGGGCAGCGGCTCTCACAGCCGCGGCAGCCGACGCACTCGCCCGCGTGGTGCTCCAGGGAAAGATAATGCTGCTTCAGGGATTCCGGCACTTCCGGCTGCATCACCGCCAGGTCGTACAGCTTGTTCACCATGGCAATGTCGATATCCGCCGGGCAGGGCTTGCAGTGGCCGCAGTAGGTGCATTCCCCGCCCGCGAACGTGTGCTTCGGGGCGTTCGCCAGTACGCTCGCGTAGTCCTTTTCGCTGTCATCCGCGGTTTCATAGGCCACGGCAGCGTCCACCTGGTCCGGGGTATCGTATCCGCACAGGACGGAGGCGACGGCCGGTTTGGTCAGCGCGTAGTGGATGCACTGCACCGGCGTCATCGCCGTGCCGAAGGGCGACCGCGCCGCGTCAAACAGGCGTCCGCCCGCGTATGGCTTCATACAGGTGATTCCGACGTCCTGCTGCGCACAGATCCGGTACATTTCCACCCGCACCGGATCGATCCCGCTGAGGTCGTCCGCGTACTGTTCGGCGAAATAGTCATCAATGTCATCCGTCGGCGGCATCAGGTCAAAAGCCGGGTTGACGCTGAAGAGGATCATCTCCACCAGCCCGCTTTCCGCAGCCTTCCGGGCGATCACCGGGTTATGGGTGGACAGGCCGATATGCCGGATGGTTCCCTTCGCTTTCAGCTCCGTCACATAATCCAGGTAGGGGCCCGGACGGGAAACCAGCTCCCAGTCGCTTTCCTGGTCCACATAGTGGATCATGCCCAGGTCGATATAATCCGTTTTCAGCCGGGCCAGCAGGTCCTCAAAGGCAATCCGGCACTGTTCCGCGTCCCGGGTGCGGGTGTACTGCCCGTTCTGGTAGGTGGAGCCGACGTGCCCCTGTACGTACCACCCGGCCCGGTCATCCGCGATCGCCTGCCCGATGATATCCCGGGATTTCGGGTCCGGCATCCAGCAGTCCACGATGTTGATCCCCTTGCTGTGGGCATACTTCATCAGCGCGACCGATTCGCTCTCCTCATGCCGTTCCAGCCATTCCCCGCCGAAGCCGATTTCACTCACCATGAGGCCTGTTTTTCCAAGGCGCCTGTACTGCATATTGCTTTTTCCTCCGGATCATTTTCCTGTATCAAGTATAATGCTCCGCCGCCCGCCTGTCAAAGCAAACCGGAAGGGTTTCCCCTTCCGGTTTCCCGTGGCGGAATCCATAGAAACTTATTCTTTTGATTTCCCTGGTTTAATGATATCATATAGCCATGCGCAGCGTCAAAACAGGGCCGAAACGGCAAAACAGAACCGGTTTATCCGCCGGATCTGCCGGATGGCATCCAGCCGCGGCAGGCGGTCCCGGAACAATGGAGGAGGAAACTGCTTTATGAAAAACATCCCGGACGTCATCCTGAACCTGCTGGTGTTCCTGTCTACCGCCGGACTGATCGTCTGGCTCTGGCTGCTGGTTCATAAAACCATGCCCGGGAAATTCCGGCAGGCCTTCCGCTTTTTCACCACCCTGAGCAATATCCTGTGCGCAGCAGCCTGCTTCCTCACCGCGGTTTTCGCCGCTTCGGGGGAAATCCCGGCATGGGTGTGGCTGTTCAAGTTTATCGGAACCGCCGCGGTCACCCTGACCATGCTGACGGTCTTCCTGTTCATGGCGCCCTCCATCGGGAAAGGCTGGGCCAAAGAGCTGCTGACAGGTCAGCCGTCCGATTTCTTCATGCACCTGGTCAATCCCGTTCTGGCGCTGGTCTCCTTCTGCGTGTTTGAAAGGCGGGGAATGACCTTCCTGCAGGCCCTGCCGGGTGTGATTCCGATTATCCTGTACGGCATCCTGTACGCATACAAGGTTCTGCATGCCCCCGAGGGAAAGCGCTGGGAGGATTTCTACGGCTTCGCCCGGGGCGGGAAAATCGCGGTCACCCTGGCCGGCCTGGCGCTCGGCGGGTTCCTGGTCAGCATGGGCCTGATGCTGCTGCAGAACATCTGACAGAGCAAGGGCAGGGAGCTGAAACGCTTCCCTGCCCATTTTATTATGTCATTCAAACACCGCGCTCCGCGCGTAGTATACCTCGCCCTCTCTGTATACGATCATCCAGTTGTCGCTGTATTCCAGCCGGACAATGTTCGCGGGTTCGCCTTCATGGAGCACCGCAATCGGCTCACCGGTCTCCGACGGATAGCGATACAGGCCTGCCCCGTCCGGTGCGTTCTTCACAACGGCCTGCTTTGTCAGGTCCGCAAGGGACAGCGGCATCTCCGCCAGGGAAAAATCTTCAATCCCGAATTCGTGCGTCCGCCATGCCTGCACACCGACAGTTTCCCGGACGGCGCCGCCGAAATAACTCACTTCAAAGTCAAAATCCCGAAGATAATTCATGATAATCGTCCGGTAGATATGGCCATCGTCCGTATCCTCCCCCGGCAGCTCCAGAAGACTGAAATAGGAACTGTATGTGTCGCTGAGATCCAGCTCCAGTGAATACCTCCGGTCCCCTGCGTCCGCGTAGTCAAACCAGATATACAGGGTTTCGCTTTCACTGCTGATATTCTCATCCATGGAAAAATCATACATCCGGAAGCCGTCCCGGGAGACTGCCTTATCGCTGGCCAGCTGGAATTTCCAGTCCCCGCCCTTCTTCCGCAGGATCACCAGGTGCGTTTCCCCGTCATTTTCGGCCACGACGGGATAGATACCGATCCGGCGCAGGAAGGCTTTGGAGGATGTGTTCGTGTCCGTCTCCCTGGATCCGGGCTGGTACAGCATCCAGCCCTTATATCCGTTATTTTCCAGGATCCTGACCAGGGTTTTGTTGGACAAAGGCGACCGCCGTTCTTCTGTTTCCACCGACGCATACGCGCAGGAAACCAGCATGCAGAGCGCAAAGAGCAGGGCGCAGATTCTTCTCATGGCCGTTTTCCTTCCTTTCCCGTTGTGTGTTCCAGATATATAGACGAAACAGGGCGGCAGAATATTGCCGTTTCCCGGAAAATATCAGCAACAAAAACAGGAGAGCGTTTTGATCCGCTCCCCTGTCATCATTCGGTCGATTATTCCGCCGGAACCGCTTCGGGTTCAGCTGCCGCTTCGGTCTCTTCGGCCGGTGCATCCGGTGCCATCAGCTCTGCCAGGGCCGCCTCGTCAATCTTCCAGTCCTCGCCGGCTTCGGTCCACACGACCTCAGACTCGGCAACCCATTTCTCCTGCAGGGCGTCAAACGCCGCCTGGACCTTCTCGCTCTTCAGGTCCGCGCGCAGTTCTTCCTTCAGGGCGTCGGTCAGTTCCACCGCGCCGCCGGGGATATCCCGCAGGTAGTGCAGGATGTGCACGCCGAACTGGCTCACGATGGGATCGCTGACGTCGCCGACCTTCTCCAGCGCCGCGGCGCCCTTCATGAAGTTCTGCTCATACAGGATGCTGAAGGGATGCACCGCGTATCCGTTCTTGCGGTTTTCTTCAACCTGCATGCCCGGGTCTGTGCCATACTCGAGGATCAGGTCCTCAAAGTTCGCGCCGGCTTCCAGCTTCGCTTTGATCTCGTCCACCGTTTCCTTCACGCTGTCCAGGATCGCCTGCCGCGCCGCTTCCACCATCTCGGGGGTCACGGGCTCTTCCGGTTCGGCCGTGGCTTCCGGTTCCGCGGTGGGTTCCGCGTCTGTTGCCTCAACCGTTTCGGGAGCAACCTCTTCCTTGGGCTCGTTCTGCTCTTCCAGCTTCGCGGCCAGTGCCTGCCAGTTGTCCAGCAATTCCTGTTCCACCTTCAGCAGGATGTGGGTGATGCCCCGGTAGCCTTCCGGACGGTACTTGGAGTCATATCCGTAGTACTGGGAGTAGAACTCGTAAGCCTGCACCAGTTCCTCGCTCATCTCCTCCGGGGTCTTCTCGCCTTCGTCTTCTCCCGGCTGCACCATCGTATTGAAGAACTCCTCATCCTCGTCCACGATGGATTTGAAGTAATCCTCCACATCCTGGTCGGTCACTTCGATTCCTTCCTCGGCGAGCTTCTGCCCGCGGTCATAAACCGCGTTCAGGTTGGAGTACATCATGGATTCTTCCACGTAGCTTTCTTCGGTATATCCGTAGTTTTCCAGGATATACGCCAGGGTGTCTGCCTTCGCCGCTGCCTTGTCCTCGTCAGAGGCATCGGCGCCGACGCCGTACTGGTTCTGCATGAAGTCCGCCACGATTTTTTCCCAGTCTGCGCGGGAGTCTTCCCGGGCGGCATTCACTTCCTCTTCCGGAACGGTGATACCCATTTCATTCAGCTTCTGCTTCATGGCGGCATAGCGGATCGCGTAATCCATCGCGTACTGCTGGATCATCACGGCATATTCTTCCGAGTCCTGGCCGGCCTGGTAGGTCAGGTAATCCTTCCATACCCGGTATTCCTCGCTGCTTTCCCGCAGCTCCTGGCCGTTCACGGTCACCAGTACGGGATCCTCCGCGCTGCCTTCCGCCAGCGCCGCCGCGGAGATGAGCATCATCAGTGCCGTCAGTACGGCGATTATCCGTTTCATCATCTTTGTATCCTCCGGTTTTCAACTGGGAAGGCACAGCCTTCCTGATGCAAGCATTATACATGATCGGAAACGGAAGTTCAACGCGCCGATTGTAAACTTCCCGTGAATTCTGTCTTTATCGCCGGCCGGAAACGTGATATACTGAATAGGATGCAGATCAAACGCATGGGAGGAATAGCATGGCAGTTTATCATCGGATTATGCTCAAGCTCAGCGGCGAAGCGCTGAAGTCAGACCGTGACCTGTTTGATTTTGAAAAGGTAAACCGCACCGCCGGAATCATTAAGAAGATCCACGATATGGGCGTGGAAGTCGGCATCGTCATCGGCGCCGGCAATATCTGGCGCGGCCGCCAGGGCCCCGCGGCCAACATGGACGCCGTCACGGCGGACCAGATGGGCATGCTGGGTACCGTGATCAACTGCCTGTGCGTTGCGGACGCCCTCCGCCATGCCGGGCTGGACGCCGTGGTCCAGAGCGCTGTGGACATGAACCGCTTTGCGGAGCCGTTCAACGCCATGGCTGCCCGCCGCCACCTGTCCGAAGGCCGCGTGGTCCTCTTCGCCTGCGGCACGGGCAATCCGTTCTTCTCCACCGACTCCGGCGTCGCCCTGCGCGCCGTGGAGATGGAAGTGGACGCCATCCTGATGGCCAAGAACATCGACGGCGTGTACACCGCCGACCCGATGAAGGATCCCACCGCCACCCTGATCAAGGATATCACCTACACCGAAGCCCTCAAGCGCGGCCTCAAGGTGATGGACGCCGCCGCCTTCGCCCTGTGTGCGGAGAACAAGGTGCCCATGCTGCGCGTGTTCGGCCTGGACGATCCCGACAACCTGATCCGCGTGCTCGAGGGCAGCGACATCGGCACCTTCGTCCATCCCTGACCCTGAGTTTTCCGGTTATTTCATCCGCGATGCCCGATCATGCCATCGCGGATTCTCTTTATCATCTTCTTTTACGTGAGGTGCCCTATGGAAAACCTGTTCGAAACCGCGCGCCTTTCCGTCCGGAAATTCCGGGACGAAGACGCCCGGAAGCTGTATGAAAACCACATGGACGACGAGGTCCGCCGCTGGTTCCCGAATGAATGCTACGCCGACGAGGCGGAAGCCCTGGACGCCATCCGCTTCTACGCGGACTGTGTGGACGGCGGCCACCTGCCCTATGTGCTCGGGGTCGTGCTGAAGGAAACCGGGGAGCTGGTCGGCGACACCGGCATCAGCGAGGTGGAAGGCAAGCCGGACGAAACGGAAATCGGCTACTGCATCGGCCGGGAGTACCGCGGCAAAGGGTATGCCACCGAGCTGGTGGACGCGGCCACCCGGTTCATCGCCGGCCGCTTCGGCATCCGGGTAATCCACGGGCGCGTGGTCCACGGAAACGACGCCTCCGCCCGGGTGCTGGAAAAGAACGGCTACCGGTTCACCGGGGAGGAATTCGGCGCGGAGGACGACCCGTACGGAAACGGGATGCTGGTATACAAAAAGGAATGCTGAAAAGACGGACGGCAGGAGTTCCTGCCGTCCGTTGTGTTTCCTTCTGTCTCCTTACCCGGAGATCTTCCCGCGGATGATTTCCAGCGCTTTGTCAAAAACAGGATCCTGTCCTTCCTGGAAACCCTCAACTGTCGGGAGGACCCGGATATCCGGGGAAAACCCTTTGTTGTAGATATCCTCCCCGTTCTGGGCAATGCACCTGCGTGTGCAGATCCGGAAGAATCCGCCGCTTTCAAGCCGCTCACACAGGGGCTGGCCGCTGGTGCCCGCGGTATGGTTTCCGATGAACACCGCGTCGGTGTACGTCTTCATCACGTCGATGAAATCCTCCGCCGCGGAAACAGTATATTCATTCATCAGGACGGTGACCGGGCCCTCCAGCTTTCCGGGCGTTTCGGCATGGACCGTGTTTCCTTCATCCCGGGTGTAGAAGGTATTCCTTCCCATCCGGTAGAGCTTCAGGTTCCATGATTCGTTTTCGAATTTCGCCTGTGCCCCTTCCGGCGTAAGGTCCCGGAAGTCCTCCCGGTTCATGGCCCATGCCTTGTACGTCGGCTCATATACCTGGGTTTCCGCGAAACAGCTCCGGAATTCCCCATCGATAAACAGCGCCGCGATTTTGTCAGCATTCCCGCTGTTTCCGCCGGTGTTCCCCCGGACGTCGATGATATATCCCTTCGCGTTTTTCAGTTCGTCGAAGCAGGCATAGATCTTCTCCGGCATGGA
>JAFRTK010000116.1 GCA_017427165.1 Clostridia bacterium | reverse complement strand
CGCGGGCGAGTGCGTCGGCTGCCGCGGCTGTGAGAGCCGCTGCCCCTTCGGGGTAAAGGTGGCAGGCCGGATGGAACGGACGGCGGAACTGTTCGGGGAATAATGGTGGAATAATAGAAAAACAGGGAGCGGATTGATCCGCTCCCTGTTTGCTCTACCTGCTGTGATTTCCGGACTCAGACCGCCCGATGACGGTATGCGGCTTATTCCGCTTCCAGGTTCGGGAGAATCCGCAGCAGGGTCCAGTTTGCCATTTCAATGGTGCCTTCATACGGGTTGTATTTCGGGTTTGCAATCACCAGGATATAGCCGTCCAGCATTCCTTTTTCCTCATCGAAGAAGGCAACGAAGGATTCGGGATCATTGGCTCCTGAGAAAAGGTTGACCGTTCCGGTTTCATCTGCTGCCAGGGCAACCACGGGATTGAGCACCTGGAGAACTTTCAGCACCAGCATGCAGTCACCGCAGTCTCCCTTGGCGTCCATCCATTCCTGAATGGTGACAAATTTCGGCCCCTCCTCGGCCTGGGCAAAGCATGAAAGGGAAGCAAGGACGAGGACAATGGAAAGTGCCAGTGCGATGGTTTTTTTCATTGAGGGTCAGCTCCTTTCAATTATGCTGTTATGATATGAACCATCATAGCAGATATTTATATTTGACGCAATATATTTCTTCGCAGGCCGGTTCCTGCAATGCTTTATGAAAGAAATATCCGGGGCCGGCTTGCGGATGTGTTACCGGGAAAACAAAAAATCAGGGTATAGAAACCGGAGAAAGAAGATTCCGGGAATGAAAAAAGGAACCGGCTGCTTCAGCCGATTCCCTTTTGGACAGGCAGGTTACACAATTTCTTCACCCTTGCTCCGGGCCTTGGCGCGGAGGGAGTGGTCCAGCTGGCGCTTGCGCATGCGCAGGTTCTGGGGAGTGATTTCCAGCAGCTCATCGTCATCGATGAACTCCAGGCATTCCTCCAGCGTCAGCGGGTGGACGGAGATCAGGCGCATGGCGTCTTCCGAGGCGGAGGCGTTGCGCATGTTGGTGACGTGCTTCTGCTTGCAGACGTTGACTACCAGGTCGCCCGGGCGGGCATTCTGGCCGCAGATCTGTCCCATGTAGACGTTCTCGCCGGCCCCGATGAACAGGGTGCCGCGCTCCTGGGAGTAGAACAGGCCGTAGCTGGTGGTGACGCCGGTTTCAAAGCAGATGAGGGCGCCGGCATTGCGGTGCGGGATATCGCCCTTCACGGGCTCGTAACGCTCGAATACGGAGGACATGATGCCTTCGCCGCGGGTGTCGGTCATGAATTCACTGCGGTAGCCGAACAGGCCGCGGGAGGGAACCAGGAACTCCAGGCGCACGCGGTCGGAACCGCTCATGTGCTCCAGCGTGCCGCGGCGGCGGCCGATCTTTTCGATGACGGCGCCGGCGGAAGCCTGGGGTGTATCGACGATCAGGCGCTCGACCGGCTCGCACTTGATGCCGTCGATGGTCTTGTAGATCACGCGGGGCTTGCTGACCGCAAACTCGTAGCCCTGGCGGCGCATGTTCTCGATGAGGATGGACAGGTGCAGTTCACCACGGCCGCAGACCTCGAAGGAGTCTGTGCTCTGGGTGTCGTTCACCCGGAGGGAGACGTCCGTCTGCAGCTCCCTCATGAGGCGGGCGCGCAGGTGGCGGCTGGTGACGTACTGGCCTTCCCGGCCGGCGAAGGGGCTGTCGTTGACGGAGAACGTCATGGTGACGGTGGGCTCGGAAATCTTGACGAAGGGCAGGCCTTCCACGCAGGAAGGATCGCATACCGTATCGCCGATGGAGATATCCTCGGCGCCGTACAGGGCTACGATATCGCCCATCTTGACCTCGGAAGCGTTCACCCGCTTCAGGCCGTCATACTGGAACAGGCCGCCCAGACGCCATACGGGGCTGGTGACGCCGGTTTCCAGGTTGGTATGCACGACGTTCATACCCTCGGTGAAGGTGCCGCGCACGATACGGCCCACGCCGATGCGGCCCACATACTCGCTGTAGTCGATGGTGGAGATCAGCACCTGGGCAGGGCCTTCCGCATCGCCTTCCGGGGCGGGGATGTACTTCAGGATCGCGTCGAACAGCGGCTGAAGGTCCGTGCCGGGGGTCTCCAGGTCCAGCGTCGCGGTACCCTTGCGGGCGGAGACGTACAGGATCGGATTCTCGATGGTGGATTCATCGGCATCCAGGTCGATGAGCAGGTCCAGGATCTCGTTGACGACTTCGTCGCAACGGGCGTCCGGACGGTCCACCTTGTTGATGACAATCAGCACCTTCAGCTTCAGCTCCAGGGCCTTCTTCAGCACGAAGCGGGTCTGGGGCATGGGGCCTTCAAAGCTGTCCACCAGCAGCAGCACGCCATCGACCATCTTCAGCACGCGTTCCACCTCGCCGCCGAAGTCGGCGTGGCCGGGGGTGTCCACGATGTTGATCTTGTGGCCTTTGTAGTGCACGGCAGTGTTCTTGCTCAGGATGGTGATTCCGCGTTCACGCTCCAGGTCGTTGGAGTCCATGACGCGGTCCACGGTCTGCTGGTTTTCACGGTATACACCGCCCTGCTTGAGCATCTGGTCGACCAGGGTCGTCTTGCCGTGGTCAACGTGGGCGATGATGGCAATATTGCGGATATCTTCACGAATCATATGGGGTTAACCTTCCTTTTTGCGTTCCAAACAGAGTTTAATATATTTTGGCTATTTCAGCAGGGATTTCGCATCTGCGGATGCGACCAGGGCTTTCCGTAAGGATTCGCACGCGCACCGCGGGCGGGATCCCCGCCTCGCGCACCGCGCGCGTCAGCGCCCAGGACCTTCGGTTGAATCAATGCCAAGTTGAATTTCTTACCGGTCGGAGGTTTCCTTCAGCTCCAGGCCTTCGTTGTTTTCGCAGGCGAGGCGGATGCTCCAGTCGTTCTCAAAGAGCAGCACGTCCCGGCCATGGCTGTCCTTCGCCCGGCCGGAGGTGGAGGTCAGCTTCAGGTCCTCGATGGGCTTGGGCGTCTTCACCACCCAGCGGACATACCGGAAGGGCATGCCTTCCATGACGATCTCCGTCTGGTACTCCGTTCGCAGCCGGTGCTCGAGCACCTCAAACTGCAGCACGCCGACGACGCCGACCATGAACTCTTCGCGGCCCGTCTCGGTGCGGATGAAGGTCTGGATGGCGCCTTCCTCAGCCAGCTGGCTGATGCCCTTCTGGAACTGCTTGCGCTTCATGCTGTCCAGCGGACGGACGCGGTTGAAGAATTCCGGCGCAAACACCGGGATGTTGGCGTAGTGCAGCTTGGGGCCGGTGGACAGGGTATCGCCCAGGCGGTATATCCCGGGGTCGAACAGGCCGATGATGTCGCCTGCCCAAGCCTCCTCCACGGCTTCCCGTTCGTCCGCCATAAACTGCTGGGGCTGCTTCAGGGCGACCGGCTTGCCGGTGCCGCTGTGCCATACTTCCATGCCCTTTTCAAAGGCGCCGGACACGATGCGCATAAAGGCAAGGCGGTCGCGGTGCGCCGGGTTCATGTTGGCCTGGATCTTGAAGATGAAGCCGGAGAAGAAAGGCTCCTCAGGCGTGATCAGGCCCTGGTCGCTTTCCCGGGGCAGGGGCGGCGGCGTGAAGGAAAGGAAGCGGTCCAGGAACGGCTCCACGCCGAAGTTGGTGACCGCGGAGCCGAAGAACATGGGCGTCAGCTCCCCGGCGCGGACCTTCTCCAGGTCAAACTCGTCGCCGGCTTCGTCCAGCAGCTCGATTTCTTCCTGCAGACGGTCGCGGTAGTGCTTCTCCAGCGCCGTTTCCAACGCGGGATCGTCGATGGCGATATCGGTCTTTTCGACCATCTTTTTGCCGTGATCCCCGCCGGTGTACAGCTCCACCATCTTCGTATCCCGGTGGTAGACACCCTGGAAGTCCCCGTCCACGCCGATAGGCCAGTTGATGGGGCAGGAACGGATGCCGAGCACCTGCTCCAGCTCCTCCATCAGGGAGAAGGGATCCTTGGCGGCCCGGTCCATCTTGTTGACAAAGGTAAAAATCGGGATGTTGCGCATGCGGCAGACCTTGAACAGCTTGATGGTCTGGGCTTCCACGCCCTTGGCCGCGTCCAGCAGCATGACCGCCGCGTCCGCCGCGACGAGCACCCGGTAGGTATCCTCGGAGAAGTCCTGGTGGCCGGGGGTATCCAGGATGTTGATCCGGTACCCGTCGTAGATGAACTGCATGGCGGAACTCGTGACCGAGATGCCGCGCTGCTTTTCAATCTCCATCCAGTCGGAGGTTGCGTGCTTGTCCGTTTTCCGGGCCTTGACGCTGCCAGCGCTGCGGATGGCTCCGCCGTACAGGAGCAGCTTTTCGGTCAGGGTGGTTTTACCCGCGTCGGGGTGGGAAATGATCGCAAAGGTGCGGCGCTTTTCCACCTGCTCATGGAGCATGGCGCGGAATTCGGCTGTATCGTTCGCTGGCAGCATACGGATCCTCCTGAAGTCTTCTGGCGCTTCCGCCATCGGGCGGAAAACACAACAGGGTATTTTATATCGCGGGAGCCCGCATTGTCAAGAAAAACAAGCGTTTGCGGACCCAAAAGCACGAAAAAAGGGAGGCGGGGAATTCATTTCCCTGCCTCCCGGGGCTGTAAGCGGATCAAAGGGACTCAGTATCCAGGAAAGGGAACCGGTTCAGCGGGATCCGGACCTTCCAGTCCCCTTCAATCGCGGGATCGGATTCTGTAACCGTCACTTCCAGACGAAGGTTGTCCAGGGCTTCCGGATCATAGGGGAAAATATATTCCTCGTAATCCGCGATCCCGTCGTTGTTTATATCCCATGCCAGGGGCTGGGCCCAGGCGGGAAGGTCCGCATCGGTGCCGCGGTCATAGCAGGATACATTGACCGTCCTGGATGCGTATTCATCACTCTCACGGAGATATGCCAGCTGCAGATGAATCATTCCTTCGGCTGTGCCGATCCCGTTCACGTGGATGTCGCCGCTCAGATGATCCACATCTTCTCCATCCAGGACCTTCAGGCCCAGTTTTTGGTAATCCTCGTTGGTGTAATACTCGATTTTCCCGTCAAAATTGTTTTTTACCTTGTACTCGAGCAGCACCGGCAGGTCCACCAGGTAGTCATAGCCGACATACTCCCGAAGCAGGTCTTCCAGGTGCCAGGTTTCACTTTGAACATTCTGCATACCGTGGATGCCCAGCCCGATTTCACCATTTTGGCTGATATCGGAGAGGTTATCATATCTGTAATGAACCACACCGGTATACCGACCGACCGGATTGTCATATGCCAGCTGCGCATAGGTTGCGCGCACCTGGAGATCGGAATCAAGAACCGGACAGGCGGACACACTTTCCATGATGCAGGCGCCTTCCAGTTCTTCAACGGAATACACAAACAGGGCTTCCTGTTCCCTGACCGCGCCGTAGATGATATCCATCCGGATTCCCTGGTCCTCACAGCTGAGGTTGACCGGGACCAGGCAGTCGTCGAACTGGGGATAGTTTTCCTTTACATAATCGGGGATATTCTCCTTTTCGATCCTGCGCGAGATCTCGGAATAAGACGCTTCACCCGTCCAGATTAACGCCAGGGGAACATCGACTTTCCAGCCGCCCTTCAGCACCAGCGTGCTTTCGGTGAGGTCCACACGGAATTTCAGGGCGCCGGCCGGGATGCTGTCGAGAGAGAAAACGAGCTCCTCAAAGTCTGCGATCCCGTCACCGTTCGTATCCCAGCGCATTGATCCCGCCATACCGGTCGCGCTGTGCAGGTCGGTTCCGTCCATAAGGGACACGCTGACGTCCATGAGCGGATCGACATCCATGTTTTCCGAGACTTGAACGGGAGCGTTGTCCAGGAAATGGAGCTGCACATGGAGCTGGTTACCGTATATCCCGGCATAGCTGATCTTGACATGTTTGCCCAGCGCGTAATTCCTCGGCCTGGAGTAATCAATCACCTTCAGGCCCAGATTCCGGTAATCGTCCGTCGTGTAATATTCATTCTGACCACCGTTGTGATTCTTGACGTAATAATCCATCAGCTCCGGAAGGTCCACGAGGGTGGGGGATTCACTGCTTTCCCGGTTTGCCGTAAATTCGACCGTTTTGGATTTGATCACATCCAGGTACGGCATTTCCAGCGGGAAAGAGGAACCGTCCAGGCAGTGTGCCAGGTCCTGATACCGGACGTGGATTCCGAAAGTGTACCGTTTATTGTCTTCATCCATTTCGGCCAGGAAGGTATCAAAGCTGTCAAAGGCGCCGATGTCCGGATAAACCGGGAAATAAGTGCTTTCATTGAACCGGCCGCCGATGAGGTCCTCAACGGAATACACCAACAGGGCTTCGGTTTCCGTGACCGCACCCTGGAGCACATTCAGGCGGATTCCGGATTTTTCATAGCTGTAGTCCACCGGAACCAGGGCGTCCACGAGATCCCGATTCATGGAATCCAACCATGTATGGTAATTCAGACTTACTTCCTGCCGGAATGTGGAACCTGAATCTTCCGGTTCGGGCTGTGCAGACGTTTCCGGCGTTCCTTCCGGCTGGGCCAGGGGGACAAAACCGGTGGGTTCAGGCCGGACAGCAGCCAGGTCTCCGGTGGTGCGGACCTGGTCCGGGTGGCCGGTAAGGAGGCCGTTTCCGGACAGGACCGGGACGGCAACGCCCAGCAGCAGCACCAGCGCCGCGGCGACCGCGGCAATACGGTAGTACAGGCGGGTGTTCGCGGCGGGCTTTTCGCCCATTCTATAGATAATCTGCGCCCTTTGGGAGGGCATGGAGCCGATACCGGTACGGTACTGATCAAAGGTTTCACGGATCAGCTGATCCTGTTTCTTTTCACTCATAGGGGTTTATTCCTCCTTCCAGGGTATTCCGCAGCAGGCTGTAGGCCTTGCGCATCCGCTTGGAAACCGCCATCGGCGTCAGGCCGAGAACTCTGGCGATTTCCTCGTTGTTCAGCCCCTGGTCATACTTCAGCAGGATGACCTCGCGGCTTTGCAGCGGCAGTTTCAGGATTGCGTCCATCAGGTCGATGTGGGTTTCATCCGGGGGCAGGACGGCGCCAGGCAGTTCCGCGGAGATCTCCAGGCTCCGGTGCCTGAACCATGCCGTCCGGCGGATATCCTTGCAGGTGTTGATGACGATCCGCGTCAGCCACGTCTTCTCGGAAGACGCCCCGCGGAAGGTATCAAAGCGGGTATAGGCCTTGAGAAAGCTTTCCTGCAGTGCTTCCTGCGCGAGGTCCATATTGCGCAGGTAGACAAAGCACAGCATCAGCATATCCTTCTCATACCGGATCACCATCCGGCTGACCTGCTCTGTGCGGGTATCCGTTATCGGTGCTGTCATTGCTGCCTCCAAAGTCCTTTCTCACTCCTTTCACCCGGATTAGACGCAATCTGGAAGAAGAAGTAAACCGGATCATATACTATTTTGAAATTTTTATCAAATATCCGGTTCCCGGGGAACGGAAAGCGCCCCGCGGCGCCGGCCGCGGGGCAGGGAAAACAGGATTCCTTATTCGGGACTGCTGACCCGGATGGTATCCAGCGGGACCTGGATTTCCCAGTTACCGCGGATGACATCCTTGCTGATTTCAGCGATGGTTGATGAGAACACCCGGTTGTCAATGTGATCCGGATTGCAGTTGAAGACATATTCCACAAAACCGTTGTATTCATCTTCACCGTTCCGCCAGAAGACCGGGGTGTAATACAGCTGCGGATCAATAATCCTGCTGGAAGAGTCATAGACGGACAGGGCGGCGATACAGGTGACCGGGGACCCGTTGATTTCCGTAATGACCTCGTTGCCGACTATGTGCAGTTGGACGTGCAGCTTTCCATCCTCTTTCAGGCCGATTCCGGAGAGGAGAACGTGCTCGCTCAGCGGAATATCCAGCGGATGGCTGTAGTCCAGTACCTTCCATTCCTGTTTCCGGAAACGGTCGGCAATGTCAGTGTATTCTTCCCCGGGAATGAGAGACACTGACAGGTCTTCCGGCGGATCCACCAGGGCTCCGGCCTGGTTCCCGTATTCCCGGAGCAGCGGCATCAGGTCGACAGAACCCACGCTGCCGATCAGCAGCTTTTCGGGCAGGCGGAAATCCAGGGCGCCCCGGTCGGAACTGAACATCTGGCCATCCGGAACATATAATGCATAGGTTGTGGTTTTCGCCTCGTAATCCGTATTTACGGGATACAGGGAGAGGGAGGATCCGGGCAGGGACAGAGGGGGCAGGAAAGAGGGCCAGAAATTGATGTCCTGATCCTGCAGGGCGTTCCGGTTTTCTGCCAGGTCCTGCAGGGAGAAGACAATCAGTGCTTTTTCTTTCTCAACTGCCGCGGAGATGATTTCCAGCCGGATATCGCTTGAGTCACAGGTGAGGCCGACCGGAACCAGGGAATCTGCCAGCGAATGATAAGCTGCACGCAGGAAAGACATTGGATCCGAAGAGTATGTGACATCGGTTCCGTCGGTTCCGTATGAATATTCTCTGAGGCTTTCCGCCCGCACTGTCCGGAACTCGAGGATTTCTATCGCCGTCATCGCTTTGCAGTCCCGCAGGCTTTCCGGGTCCAGATACCAGAGGCCGTCGGCTTCCTTCTGCATGGAAATGGCCGCATGGTACCAGGTTTCCCGGTCCGAACGGCTGCGGAGGATACAGTCGGTGGTGTATTCCGTTTCGCCGGACTTCAGGGGTGTGGAATCAACAATCTCCGGCATGCCAAACGGGAAGAGGTTTTTCAGGGTTTCCAGCGGATCGGCGGTCTGCTCCTTCCAGGCCGGGGTACACAGGTCCAGCAGG
>JAFRTK010000020.1 GCA_017427165.1 Clostridia bacterium | reverse complement strand
GCTGTTGAAGTCCGAGTTGTACAGGCCGTAGTCCACGTCATACAGGATCCAGCGCCATTTGCTTCCCTCCGTTTTCAGCCGGTAGAAGCGGGTATTACCGATATCGCTGTTGCCGAAGAACATCTCAAACGCCATATATTCGAACAGGTTGTCCACATCCACATTGTCCAGGATGTACTGCAGGTCGTCCGCGTTTTTGGCGGGATTTCCGGCCTTCATCTTCTTGATCATGGCCTTGAACGCCTTGTTGGAGCCGTACTTCACGCTCCCGCTGCCCTGCAGGAGGTCCATCTGGTCTGCATCTTCGAGGGAAAGGCCTTCAAACTGGGCAATCATGAACCGGTCGGTCCGTTCACGCAGGTTCATATGTCCCCAGTAAATCCCGTTCAGGTATACAGCGTACGGTTCCCACGCCTGGTGGGCAATCGTGGCTCCGCAGAAGTCCATCAGCCGGCCCTGGAATCCGTCCTGCAGGCGGGTGAACATGCTGTCATTTCCGCTGTTGCGCAGGACAAATCCCTTATATTCCGTATAATCCCGCTTCTCAAAAAGCTTTGCCTCAAATGTCTTCGCGCCGTAAACGCTCCGGGCGCGGAATTTGAAGCTTTTCTGCGGCATATCCAGGGAATAGTCGCCCATCAGGCCGATCTCAGCTCCCGAGCTCAGCAGGATATTGTTGCTTTTGTCATACAGTTCCACATGGCAGTCGTATTTGATGCCCGCATCCTTTACCTTCCGGTATACGGTATTCGGGAAAGGAAGTTTGCCGGGCTCCTTGATGGCGTCCTTCCCGATTGTCAGCATTCCCCGTTCCTCATCCCAGAGGTTGCTCGGGTCTGTCACGATGGATACCAGCGGCAGGGAATGGAATACGTTCACAAACCATGTCCCCGTAACGATCTCGCCGGGCTGTGTGAGCCCCGTGGAAAACGCGCGCGCACGGAGCACATTGCAGGGCTTGTTCAGCTCCAGCCGCTCTCCGTTGTACGGAGTGGACATCTGGGTCGGAACGGAGCCGTCCGTTGTGTAGAATACCTGGGTGCCTTCCGGAATACTGATTTCCACATACTGGGCAGTGTAATACAGTCCCGGTTCCACGCTGAAAGACGGGCTCCCGGCAAAGCCATTGAATCCGGTTCCGTTCGCCTGGAAAGGGGTTGGCGTTTCATAATAAAAAAGCCCTGCGATCCCCAGGGTCCGGCCGTATGAGATATCCGTCTTCATCTCCGGCAGTACAATCTTGTCCAGTACATTCCCGGCCGGGTCCGCCAGGGTGATCACCTCGCCGGCGTTCCGGCCGATCCGGAAAGTGGTATGAAGCTCGGCAGTCGAAGACTTCGCGGTATTCCCGTCGCACAGGATTACCTTGTATTCCCCGGGGGCAATCAGGGTGCCGGCCGGAAACTGCCATTTCCGCCCGCGTTCCTGATTGTCGCTCAGGCCCCAGCCGGAAATGTCCACCGTTTCACCGGATGAATTGTAGATTTCCACCCAGTCCTTGTTCTCGGCCCCGGCATAGGTGGATATCTGGTTGTTGCTGGCCAGCACTTCGCTGATCCAGACTCCGGTCCGGTTCATGGCCCGCAGGTTCAGGTCCATCTGGTTGAATCCGGCCTCATTATCCGGCAGATACGGCGTCGGCATCTGGAACACCTGCATCTGGTTCTGTTCATTCCGTCCCCAGCTGCAGTCCTGCGGCAGGTTGTCAATCATCACCCGGTCCACAACCCGGCCCTGGCTGTCCGCCAGGATGATCGTTTCCTGCTCCGCGCTGATCCGGAAATTCGAGTGCGGAACACCGTTCATTTTGGTGTCCATCCGGTCCTTGCCGGTGCACAGCACCAGGTAATATCCTTTTGCCGGAATCGTCGCGCCGTCCGGGAAGCGCCACTTCAGCGGTTTCCCTTCATTGTCGCTCAGCGCGTATTTGTCCAGGCTGATGGGACTCCCGGTGGTGTTGTACAGCTCAATCCAGTCGCACAGTTCACCGTCGTCATCCCGGATGCCGGTTAGTGGGTCCGCCATCACTTCGTTGATGAGCACGGATCCGTCCGCTGCGGTGACGCTCTCGCGGTAAGCCAGGTGGCCCGCCTCGGTATTCTCAAAGCCCGGGCTGAACCAGGCAGTGGATGTATACTCCCCGCCGGTCAGGGCCCAGCTTTCATCGCTGCCCATGATGTCAGATTTGACGCTGTCAATCAGATAGCCGCTCGGCGCGAACATATAGACCGTTTCCCCGACGCTGCTCAGCTGGAACTTTGCGTGGAAAGGCCGGTCCGGGCTTGCCTGGTTGGTATTGTCGCAGAATACGGTGACCCGGCCGTCCGGCTCCAGGCTGACCGCGGGGAACAGGAAGCGGATCCGGTCCCCCTTGTCGCTCAGGCCGACGCCCTTCAGGTTAATCCGGTGGTCCGTACTGTTCCAGATTTCCACCCAGTCCGGGAATTTACCGTTTTCGTCTGTTACAGCAGTCGCGTTCGCGGGCATTACTTCGCTGATCACCAGGCCCGCGTATTCACCGACGCGCTCGTCACCTGCATTTTCCACCAGGCCGGATTCTGTGCCGACGGAATAGGTTGCCCGGCGGAGCGGCTCAAAGAGATAACTGCCGGTCAGCCATTTCGGTACTTCAAATATCAGCAGCAGCAGCGCGGCCACTGCCCCTGCAAGCAGGAGGAAATTCATGCGCTGCTTCCTGCGGCGGAGTTTGGTTGCCCGGGAAGCTGTGCGGCGTCCCTGCTCCGGGTTTCCGGTTCTTTTTTCCATCAGCTTCCCACCTCCATGCTCGATTCATTAACTTTGTAAGTATACCATATTTCTCCCGGATGTGCAAACCCGGACCGGCTTTTGCATTTTATTCAAAGAGCCGCCGGATATCCTGCTCGCTCAGAGCGTTCAGGGCGGATTCACCGGGGGTAATCAGCCGGTCAAACAGGGCTTTCTTGCGGGATCCGAGCTCCACCACCTGCTCCTCAATACTTTCACCGGTTACCAGGCGGATCACCTGCACCTTGTGCTTCTGGCCGATCCGGTGCGCCCGGTCGGTGGCCTGGTCCTCCGTTGCCGGATTCCACCAGGGATCATAATGGATCACAAGGTCCGCGCCGGTCAGATTCAGGCCGGATCCGCCGGCCCGCAGGCTGATCAGGAACACCTGTCCCTCACCGCCGTTGAACCGTTCCGTCAGACTCAGCCGGTCCCCGGCCGGCGTTTCCCCGTCCAGGTACATGGTGGAAACGCCCTGCTCCTCCAGCCGGCGGCGCAGGATCTTCAGCATGCTTGTAAACTGGCTGAACAGCAGGATCCGCCTTCCGCTCCCGATCATACCGGGCAGCACTTCCAGCAGCAGCTCCTCCTTGCCGCTTCCGCCCCGGTATTCATTCATGATCAGGGACGGATGACAGCAGATCTGGCGCAGTTCCGTGATGGCGCTCAGCACCTCCATGCGCCCCTGGCTGATTCCCTTTGTTTCAATAATACTGTTTACCTTCGGCCGCAGCCGTTCCAGGGCCGCCCGGTATATCCGGTTCTGCTCCGGAGTCATTTGCGCGGTCAGGGTGATCTCCATCTTTTCCGGCAGTTCTTCCAGCACATCCTGCTTCAGACGCCGTGTCAGGAACGGCCGGATCCGCCGCAGCAGGTCTTCCGCATTCTCCCCGTCCTGGTATTTCCGCAGGAATGTATTGTATCCGGGCAGATAGCCGGGCAGCACAAAGTCAAACAGGCTCCACAGCTCCCCGATTCCGTTTTCCATCGGGGTGCCGGTCAGGGCAAACCGGGTGTCACCGCGCAGCTGCTTGGCTGCCTGGGCCGCCACGCTGCCGGCATTTTTGATGTTCTGCGCCTCATCCAGGATCAGGTACCGGAACGGAATACCCTTCAGCAGGTCGATATCCCTGCGGATCAGCGGATAGCTGGTGATGGCAATATCCACATCCCCGTGTTCGGCAATATGGCGGATCATCCCGGCACGCTGCGCGCTGGTCCCGTTCAGGATCACAGCGCTCAGTTCCGGGGCAAATCGGCGGATTTCGCTCAGCCAGTTGTATGTCAGCGATGTCGGCGCAACGACCAGGCTGGTCCGGCCGTTTTCGCGCGTGGCCTGGAGCAGGGCGATCACCTGGACAGTCTTCCCCAGTCCCATATCATCCGCGAGGATTCCGCCCATATGCATGCGGTCCAGGGCATACATCCACTCGTATCCGCGCATCTGGTAATCCCGCAGCGTCAGCCCGGGAGCCAGTGCAGGCGCCTGGATGCCCCGTTCCCCGTTCATCAGGGCTTCCGACATGCGGCGGACGCTCTCATCCGTTTCAATCGGAATGCTGCTGTTCTCCAGCATGCTGGCCAGGTA
Source organism: Clostridia bacterium (assembly GCA_017427165.1). GTDB lineage: Bacteria > Bacillota > Clostridia > Christensenellales > Aristaeellaceae > Aristaeella. The sequence goes on along the minus strand of JAFRTK010000020.1, from coordinate 9,688 downwards.
GGCAGCCCGGTATGCCCGCAGGGTAACGACATCCCGGCCGGGTTCACTTTCATCCCGTACCGCCGCTTCATAAATCCCGGCAGCTGCTTCTTCCCAGTCTTCCAGATCGCTCAGGTCCAGGAATTCCCCGCTCTTCAGCCGGAAATAACGCCTTCTCCGGCTCAGCGCTTCAATCAGCTCCAGCAGTTCTTCCACCGGCTCACCGTCACGCAGCAGCATCAGTTCCAGCTTTTCCCCGTTCATCCGGATACTGCCGCTCAGCACAGGCCGCCGGGGCATAATGCGTTTGAAATCCCGGCTGAGGAATACTTCACTGACCTCCTGCAGTTTCCGGACGCCTTCGCTGACGAATCCGAACACTTCGTCATTTCCGCTCAGCCGGATATTGTCCTTCCGTACCCGGAAACCCGCGTTTGCCAGGATTTCCAGCACCAGGTGCTCTCCTTCTGCATCCCGCAGCAGCAGCTTTTCTCCCTTGTCCAGGGCTATTTTCTTTTCCACCGGCGCAAACGGATTCAGCACCACATCCCCGTAATGGAACTGGATGGAAGCCGTGACGCTCTTTCCGTCCCGGTCCAGGTACACTTCTGTCCGCAGCGGCATCCGGATCAGCCTCTGCCGCAGGTCCCCGCTGATCTCCACGGCGCCGCGCAGCTTGAGATAAGGCAGGACTTCCCCGATCACCCGGTCGGTTTCCTCCAGCGGATAATCGAACAGGCATCTTCCTTCGTACTGGCTCTTCCAGATCAGAAGAAGCAGTTCCCGCTGGCTTTCCTCCGTCCGGATCAGGTTGCCCCCCGTCACGACCCAGGCGCAGTCCTCTGTCACCGGCAGCAGGTCTGCCGGCATCCGCGCCGCGGTTCGCAGTCCCCTTGGGCCAAGGCTCATTTCAAACTGCAGGGCAATCGGTGCTCTCCGGATCTGGCGGCAGCGGATCATTTCCCCGTTGCTGTCCATGATCCGAAGCGCGGTTTCCCCGATATGCTCCAGGATTTCCCGGGTAAACGGATCCGGCAGGCGCACCAGCCGTCCCCCGCCCGCGGCCGTCCGTTCCCCTTCCCGACCGGCATACAGCTTCCGCAGCACATTCAGTACCCGTATGTCATCCCGGGAAAAGCGCATCCATTCCGGCTGATAGGTGAATTCTTTTCCGAAAACCAATGATTCGCCGGTATCCATGGCATTCAGGAAAGCCCGGATATCACGCGCAACATAAAGCTTGTTTTCCCCCGCCCGGAGGCCGATCCGCACTTCCTGCCCCGGCTTCTGGGGCAGAACCAGGGTCACCTCCAGCCGCACATTCGGCTCGGACGGCATCTGTTTCAGGATCAGGTCGGTCAGTCCGGCCGCGTTCTGGGGTGCGTTCTTTTTCAGCATTCCTTCCGGAATTCCCGCCCGTTCCGCGGCCAGCCATGCCGCAATTGCATGGCGGCAGCATCCCCGCTGGGTAAACAGGTCGCAGTCGCAGTGCAGCACAAGGCTCCGTCCCAGCGTCACGGTCCGGGGCGGTTTTCCGGCAACGGTATAGCGCACAAGGGTGCTGTCCTGCTCGCTGACGCGGACGCTTCCTGCCTCCTCCAGTTCCTTTCCGGCGGCAAATTCCTCGGCGCCGGCCAGCCGTTCCATCTGCATCGGATTCAGTCTCATTGCGGGTTCTCCTGTTCTCATCGGGTAAACTGCCAACTTATATAACTTCTCTTTTCTTCCGGTTAATTCCTTTTGCGTTTTCAAAAAACGCACGGCTTTTTTCCGTTCTTTCCATTTCGCCGCTCTTTCTTCTTATCCGGGTTATGCATTTTAATCCGGTTCTAGTTGCATATTTATGCATTTCATTTCTGCCGAGCGTCCGTTCATCCGCGTCATATAACATCAAAACCGATGTACAGATGAAAAACATTCAAAACGTGTATAAAAATGCATTTTCCCGTTGACAAGGAAAACGCCCGGTGATATACTTGCACTGTTTTCAATCCCAGGAAACTGTGAATCACGAAAGAGAGGCTGAAACCAATGAAAAAGAATCTGCTCGGAATCATCGCTCTGCTGCTGGCCATGATGATGATCGGCGCCGCCGCGGCTGAAACCCTGACCATGGGTACCAACGCGAGCTTCCCGCCCTATGAGTACTATGAAGACGGCAAAGTCGTCGGCATCGACGCCGAAATCGCCGCTGCCATCGCGGAAAAGCTGGGCATGGAACTGGAAATCGTCGATATGGACTTTAAAGCCATCATCCCCGCTGTAACCGAAGGCAAAATCGACTTCGGTATGGCCGGCATGACCGTGACGGAAGAGCGCCTCCAGAGCGTGAACTTCTCCGATACCTACGCCATCGGTATCCAGGCAATCATTGTCAAAGAGGATTCTGAAATCACCTCCATTGAGGACCTGTCCAAGGAAGGCGCCGCCTGGAAGATCGGCGTGCAGGATTCCACCACCGGTGATATCTACTGCACGGAGGATTTCGGTGAGGACCGTGTGTCCAAATATGCGGTCGGCGCGGACGCTGTGGAAGCCCTGAAGACCGGCAAGGTCGACTGCGTCATCATCGACAACGAGCCCGCCAAGGCTTATGTTGCTGCGAATGAAGGCCTGAAGGTCCTGGATTCCGCATACACCGAAGAGGAATACGCGATCTGCGTGAACCTGGAAAACACCGAGCTGCTGGACAAGATCAACGCCGCCCTGCAGGAGCTGATTGAAGACGGCACCGTCGCGAACATCATCGCGAAGTACATCTCCGCTGAATAAGCATTCACGGACTGAAGCGCAATACGGGAGCGAGTTTTCGCTCCCTATTGCTTGTTTGAGGGAGCTTTTAATGAAGAGCAAGAGCAGAAAAGGGCTGAAATTCCTGCTTGCGGTGGCGGCCGTTGCCGCCATCGCTGTCATTGTATATTTCACCTCCTTTCATAATGCGGATATCCTGAAAATCGAAAACGGCAAGGTCAAAGGCATCAAGCCAACCTGGCTGGTCGGCACTTCGCTGGAAAGCGGAACCGAAACCTATGTCAAGCTGGGCGATGTCGCTGCGCCGTCAAAGGATTACAAGGCCGTCAGCAATGCGGAAGACCCGGACGGGGATCCGGTTACCACCAGCTTCCGCTTTGTGGGAAAAAAGCCGGAGCAGAATCCCGGCGTGGTCACCGTGGAGCCCTGGGCCTGGCGGGCAGGTGTTCCGGAATATGATAAAGGGATCATCCTGTCTTCCGCCGCGGATGGAATATCCACGGCCGGCAGCAGCGTCAGTACGGTCGTGACAGGCGAAGGCATTGCCTCTGCCGTGTTTGTCGCCTCCCCCTATGACGACGCCTGTTTCCGGGTAACTGCTTCCATGCCGGCGGATTCCGGTGAGGAGGCAGTCTTTTCACTGCTGGACTCGGCGGTGAAAAAGATTACTCCCGGCAAACAGGTCAGCCCGCTGGCTGCGGATTTCAAGCTGAACTTCCTGGATGACAGCCGCTGGACATACCTGCTCAACGGCCTGGCTGTCACGCTGGAAATCACGCTGGGAGCCGTTCTCCTGGGTATCCTGATCGGTATCCTGGTCGCCACAGTCCGCTCCACCTGGGACCAGAACAGTGATAACATGCACAAAGGCCCCGGAAAAATGGTGCTGGGCTTTTTCAACGGACTCTGCAAGATCTATCTGACGGTAATCCGCGGAACGCCGGTGGTCATCCAGCTGATGATCATGTACTATATCATTTTCGCCTCCTCGCGCAACGGTGTGCTGATCGCGATGCTCGCGTTCGGCATCAACAGCGGCGCCTATGTGGCGGAGATCATCCGCGGCGGAATCATGAGCGTGGACCGCGGCCAGCTGGAAGCCGGGCGCAGCCTGGGTTTCAATTATGTCCAGACCATGCGGCATATCATCATCCCGCAGGCGATGAAGAGTGTGCTGCCGGCTCTTGCGAATGAGTTCATCGTCCTGCTCAAGGAAACGTCCGTTTCCGGCTACGTGGCAGTCAAGGACCTGACCAAAGGCGGCGACATCATCCGCGGTGTCACCTATTCCGCCTTTATGCCGCTGATCGCTGTGGCCGTCATATACCTGGTGATGGTCATGTTCTTCACATGGCTGGTCGGCAAACTGGAAAGGAGGCTGCGCAGCAGTGACCACTGAACCGAAAAACAATGAAATCATCATTTCTGTGCGGGGACTTCAGAAGCACTTCGGCGGCGGAAATATCAAAGCGCTGGACGGTGTGGATACCGACATCCACAAGGGTGAGGTACTGGTGGTAATCGGGCCGTCCGGCAGCGGAAAGAGCACCTTCCTTCGCTGTCTGAACCTGCTGGAGATGCCGACCGGCGGAACAATCACCTTTGAAGGAGTCGATATCACCGATCCGAAGGTTAACATCAACATCCACCGCCAGAAAATGGGAATGGTGTTCCAGCATTTCAACCTTTTCCCCCATATGACGGTTCTCCGGAACATGACGCTCGCCCCGGTCCAGCTTCTGAAAAAAAGCCGGGAGGAAGCGGAGAAAAAAGCCATGGCCCTTCTGGAACGAGTCAATCTGGCGGATCGTGCGAATGCCTATCCCAGCCAGCTTTCCGGCGGTCAGAAGCAGCGTATCGCGATCGTACGTGCCCTGTGTATGGAACCGGAAGTCATGCTCTTTGATGAACCCACCTCCGCACTGGATCCGGAAATGGTCGGCGAAGTGCTCGACGTCATGAAGGAACTTGCCAGAAGCGGAATGACCATGGTATGTGTAACCCATGAGATGGGTTTTGCCCGGGAAGTTGCGGATCGGGTTCTGTTCTTTGATGACGGGAAAATCGTGGAAGAAGGAACCCCATCCGAGATCTTTACGGCTGCAAAAGAACAGCGCACACAGGACTTCCTGAAGAAAGTCCTGTAATCCGTTTTATTGGAGATATTCCGTTCTGTCAAATAGAAAAAATATTTACTTTTTTTGGAAGGAATTACATGATATGATGTCGAATATATCTATCATGTAATTTTTTTGTGCGTTCTTTTGTTTCATATTCATTTGGTTCTGAATAAGGGAGTTGACTGTTTGTGATTGCCGGAAAGCGCAAGACGATCGGCGTCTTCCTCTGCAAAGCCTACGCTGTCTTCGACAATGCGGTCTACAGGGTATTGGAAGAATTATCCAGGAAGCTGGACTATGATGTTGTGGTTTTCTCCACCGTCGGTTACTTCGCCAGCCAGAATGAATACGACGCCCAGGAGCGCCGGATGTTTTCCTTTGCGCCCATTGAAGAGCTCGATGGAATCCTGATGGCGCCGGATACCTATGAAATCGAAGGCTTCCGGGAAGCCCTCCTGGATGAAATCCGCAGCCGGGCCACATGTCCGGTCGTTGCTGTCCGCCATGTCAGTGATGAGTTTGACTGCACCTATACGGATGAGGAGAACACGATCCGCCCCCTGATCCGGCACCTTCTGGATGACCATGACCTGACGCGGATTGCGTTCCTGGCCGGTTATCACGGACACCCGGACAGTGAATTCCGCCTGGCCGCTTTCCGCAGGGAAATGGCCGATCATGGGATTGAAGTCGATGATCAGCGGGATGTCTTTTACGGGAACATGTGGTATACCTGCAGCGAAGACGCTTACCGGCATTTCTTTGTGAACAGCGAAGCCCCGCAGGCCGTGGTCTGTGCCAATGATTTTATGGCAGTCGGGCTGGAGCGGGAACTGAGCCGTCATGGCCTCAAAGTGCCGGATGATGTGATCATCACCGGCTATGACAACATTCCGGATATTACGCTGGACTGCTCCACGCTGACCACGGTGGAACAGGATTTCGAGTCCATGATCCATAAGGGATTCGAGGAACTGGACCGCCAGATCCGTGCCGGGGATTCCTTTGTCCGCCCGCATGATGTCCGCAGGATTCCGGTTCCCGGCAAACTGATTTTTGGCGAGAGCTGCGGCTGCAGTGAACGTCCGCAGAACCAGTTCCGGGAGCTAAGTATCCTGCGTTCCGCGGAAGCGGACCGGCTGGGCAACCGTGAAGTCAACATGACTTACTTCACCATCGAAACCAGCGCAGCGGAAACCATCGAAGAACTCCATGCCGCTCTCGACAAAAAAAAGGCGGACACCCCGATGATCCGGGATTTCTATCTCTGCCTGTTTGAGGAAAGCCGGAAAGCGGATGGTGAACGGATCTTTGCCGAGCAGATGACCGATACGGCATGCCTGGTACATTCCCTGCGCGACAAGCAGGATAACGGGATGCCGATGATTTCCTTCAACCGCCGTGATCTTCTTCCGCAGATGGCGGAACGTGCGGATGAACCGCAGGTGTTCTACCTGACACTGCTGCACCAGCGGGAATTCAATTACGGCTACGCCGTGTTCCATTATGACAGCGGTGAGCTTCCGACCACCTTCTTCCAACACTGGAGTGTAACGCTTTCCGGTGCGCTTCGGAACATCCACAACCGGGATGAACTCCGCCGCCTGTATGAGGAACGGCGCCTCAGCAGCATTACGGATGTGCTGACACGCCTGGATAACCGCCGCGGGATCATGGAGAAGGTGGAGCCCCAGTGGAATACCCTTTGCATGGAGCGGGCAACCGTCGGATTTATTTCGTTTGACCTGGACAACCTGAAGGGAGTCAATGATACCTATGGCCATCAGGCCGGCGATTTTGCCATTCGGCTGATTGCTGAAGCGATCCGCGGTTCCCTTCCGAAAAACGGTATCGGCGCACGGATGGGCGGTGATGAATTCCTCGTCTTCATCCCCCGCACCAGTGAGATGGACACAAAGCGCTTTGTCCGTTCCTTTGAGCGGACCCTGCAGGATCTCAACCGCCGGGAAGACCGTTCCTTTGAGGTCAGTGCCAGCTGCGGGGCCTATGTGACATCCCTGGAGGACGGCATGACATTTGAAGACTGCCTCCACCACAGCGACAAGATGATGTACCAGGTGAAGGAAAAGCACCGGGAAGCCAGGAGGCTTCAATGCCGGTGAAGAAATAAAAGGCATAGGAAAACGGGAAGCAGATGAACTGCTTCCCGTTCTTTTTCCTGTTCTGATCAGAACTTCAGCGGATTGACACGCACGGAGGGGCCCATGGTGCTGGAGAGATAAACGCTCTTCATGTAGGTTCCCTTCGCGGCAGCAGGCTTCGCCTTGTTGATCGCTTCCATCAGGACATTCAGGTTCTCCTGCAGCTTTTCCTTGCCGAAGGAAACCTTGCCGATCGGGCAGTGGATAATCGCGGTCTTGTCGAGGCGGTACTCAACCTTACCGGCTTTGATATCCTTCACGGCCCGGGTGATGTCCATGGTCACGGTACCGGACTTCGGGTTGGGCATCAGGCCCTTCGGGCCCAGCACACGACCGATGCGGCCGACCATACCCATCATATCAGGAGTGGCGACGCAGACGTCGAAATCGAACCAGTTCTCCTGCTGGATCTTCTGGATCATTTCTTCAGCGCCTACATAATCGGCACCGGCTTCTTCCGCTTCCTTGGCCTTGTCGCCCTTGGCGATAACCAGCACGCGGATGGTGCGGCCGGTTCCGTGGGGCAGAACCACGGCGCCGCGGACCTGCTGGTCAGCATGACGGGGGTCAACGCCCAGACGGACAGAGATTTCCACGGTCTCGTCGAACTTGGCCTTGCCGGTCTGCACGACCAGGTCAACGGCCTCTTCGGGATCGTACTGCTTCAGATGGTCGATCAGCTTCAGGCTGTCGCTGTATTTCTTACCATGTTTCATTTGTTTCATTCCTCCCATGTGGTATTAGCGGCACAAGGTCCTCCCACATTGTTCAGGGGCTGCGCCCCGATTTGTTACTCTTCGACGGTCACGCCCATGCTGCGGGCGGTTCCGGCCACCATGCTCATGGCGGCTTCGATGCTGCCGGCGTTCAGGTCGGGCATCTTAATGGTAGCAATCTTACGGCACTGCTCCTTGGTCAGCTGGCCAACCTTTTCCTTGTTGGGACGGCCGCTGGCCTTCTGCAGGTTCAGTTCCTTCTTGATCAGCACGGGCGCCGGAGGCGTCTTGGTGATGAAGGTGAACGTACGGTCAGTGTAAACCGTGATCACCACGGGGATGATCATGCCGGCTTCCTTGGCCGTGCGGTCATTGAATTCCTTGCAGAATCCGGGAATGTTCACGCCGTGCTGGCCCAGCGCGGGACCGATCGGCGGAGCGGGTGTTGCCTTACCGGCAGGAACCTGCAGCTTGATATAAGCCTGTACTTTCTTTGCCATTTGAGTGGCACCTCCATAAATAAATGTGGTAGAGCGGAAGCCTCTGGCTTCCTCCCACGATCATGCAGGGGAGAGCCCCTTCCGGCGGCTCTTCCCCGTTGCATCGATTCGTTGCACAGGAGCGGGGAATCAGTTGTCTTTCTCGACCTGGTCGATATCCACTTCCACGGGCATTTCCCGGCCAAGGAACATCTGTACCTTGACGGTCAGCTTTCCGCGTACCGTGTCCACGTCTTCCACCACGCCGCTGAAATTTTCCAGAGGACCGGACAGAATCCGGACGTTTTCGCCGATCGCGAATCCGAAGTCGACGCTGGACTGCTCGGTATTGAGCATCATGTCCACTTCTTCCTGGGTCAGCGGAACAGGTTTGGAATCAGGACCCACAAAGCCCGTCACGCCGCGGGTATTCCGCACGACGTACCAGCTCTCGCTGGTTTCGATCATGTGCACCAGCACATAACCGGGATAAACCTTCCGGGTGCTTTTGACGCGCTTTCCGTTCCGGATCTCCATGACTTCTTCCATGGGAACGCGAACGTCCAGGATCAGGTCCTGCATGCCGTTGTTTTCAACGGACTTTTCCAGCGTGTCCTTCACCTTGTTCTCATAACCGGAATAGGTGTGGATGACATACCAGCAGGCCTCTTTCTTGTTTTCAGCCATGACTGTCTCTCCTATGAATTACATGAGCAGATTGATAAGTGTGGTTGCGCCGGCGTCCAGCAGGCCGATCACGATGCCCATGAACAGCATGAACAGAAGAACGATCACGGAATAGTTGATCAGCTTCTTCTTGCTGGGCCATGTGACCTTCTTCAGCTCATAGAACATGTTCTTGAAGGGCTTGCTGATCCGCTGAGGCAGTGCTTTGAACCAGTTCAGGATCTTGCTCAGTTTTCCTTCTCCGGCTTTTTTCACAGCCTTTTCAGCCTGTGCTTCGGCCTTCTTCACAGTTGTTTCCGCCTGTGCAGCCGCCTTCTTTACTTCAGACATCTTGTTCACATCCTCACAGCATCTGTTGATGTTGGATCACTTGGTCTCCCGATGAGTCGTGTGCTTCTTGCAGAAGGGGCAGTACTTCATGAGCTCAATGCGATCCGGGGTGTTCTTCTTGTTCTTCATGTTGTTGTAGTTGCGCTGCTTGCACTCGGTGCAGGCAAGGCAAACCTTGTTACGAGCGGCGTTTGCCATTTGGAATCCCTCCTGATAGATTGATTACTCGATGACCTTCGCCACAACGCCGGATCCCACAGTACGGCCGCCTTCACGGATAGCGAAGCGCAGTCCCTGTTCCATAGCGATGGGGGTGATCAGGGTGATTTCCATGTCGATGTTATCGCCGGGCATCACCATTTCAACGCCTTCGGGCAGCTTGATGTTGCCGGTAACGTCCGTCGTCCGGAAGTAGAACTGCGGACGATAGCCGTTGAAGAACGGGGTGTGACGGCCGCCTTCTT
>JAFRTK010000115.1 GCA_017427165.1 Clostridia bacterium | reverse complement strand
TTCCTGGCCGCGCTGGACCTGGGGAAACAGTATCCCGTGGAGTTCGGTGCCCGGGTGTACAAGGTGGCCCGCGACGCGCGGAACGCGCGCCTGGTGTTCATGAAGATCACCGGCGGTGTGCTGAAGGCGCGGGACATGCTGGCGGTCCGGGGCACGGACGGGGAAACCCGGTCGGAAAAGGCGGCGGAAATCCGCCTGTATTCCGGCGCAAGGTATACGGCCGTGCCGGAAGCGGCAGCCGGGCAGGTCTGCTGCGTTTCCGGGCTGTCCATCGGAATGCCGGGCGACCGGCTGGGAGCCGACAGCGGAACGCCCACGCGGATGATGCGCCCGTGCTATGCCTGCCGCCTGGTACTCGCGCCGGGAACGGACATACACTATGCGCTGGACTGCATGAAGGTGCTGGAGGAAGAGGAACCCCTGATCCAGGCGGAATATATTGAGGCGAAGCGGGAGATCCGGGTGCACTCCATGGGGGACGTGTACCTGGAGGTGCTGGCCCGCCAGCTGAAGGACCGCTTCGGCATCGAGGCGTCCTTTGCGGACAGCAGCGTGCTCTACCGGGAGACCATTGAGGCGCCGGTGGAAGGTGTGGGGCACTATGAACCCCTGCGCCACTACGCGGAGGTCCACCTGCTGCTTTCGCCGCTGCCCCGCGGCAGCGGGCTGCAGTTTGACTCCGCCGTGCATGTGGACGACCTGGCGCTCAACTGGCAGCGCCTGATTATGACCCACCTCCGGGAGAAGACGCATGTGGGCGTGCTGACCGGAAGCCCGATTACGGATATGCGGATTACCCTGGTGGCCGGCAAAGCGCACCTGAAGCATACCGAGGGCGGGGATTTCCGCCAGGCAACCTACCGCGCCCTGCGGCAGGGCCTGATGAAAGCAAAAAGCATCCTGCTGGAGCCGTGGATGCGGCTGGAGATTACCGTGCCGGAGGAAAACACCGGCCGGGTGATGAGCGACCTGACCGCCATGGGTGGCCGGTTTGACGCGCCGGAGGACGCGGGCGGCACCCTGCGGCGGCTGGAGGCCGCGGCGCCGGCAGGCGCATGTGCGTCCTACGGGCGGGAAGTGAATATCTTCACCAAAGGACGCGGCAGCGTTTCCGCCTCCTTCCTGGACTGGGAACCCTGCGCGGATGCCGAAAAGGTGATTGCGGAAAAGGGCTACAACCCGGAGCGGGATACCTGGAACAGCGCGGATTCCGTGTTCTGCTCCCACGGCGCGGGGGTAACCGTGCCCTGGCACCAGGTGGAGCAGTATATGCACCTGCCGCTGCTGGATGAGCGGGAAAAGGCGGGAAAACCGTCCGCTGTATCCGGCGGTGCGGCGTCCGCCTACCGGGGCACCCGGGAAGAGGATGAGGCGCTGGAACGGATTTTCGAGAAGACCTACGGCCCTGTGAAGGCCCGGGAGCTGACGCGCTCCGCACCGGTGGTCATCAGCGCCGGAACACCGGAAAAGAAAGCCGCGGCTCCGCGCGGGGAGATTCTCCTCATCGACGGATACAACGTGCTCAACGCCTGGGAGGAATGGAAGCCGTACCTGGCGGATAACCTGGAAGGCGCCCGGTACGCGCTGATGGACCTGATGTGCAATTACGCCGGGGCCACCGGCAAAAGCGTGATCCTGGTATTCGACGCCTACAAGGTGCCGGGCAATCCCGGCACGGCGGAGCGGTATCACAATATCTGGGTGATCTATACCCGGGAGGCGCAGACAGCGGACGCTTTCATCGAGCAGACGACGTACCTGGCCCGGGGATGCGCGGTGCGTGTGGTCACGTCGGACCGGCCGGAGCAGCTGATTGCGGCCGGCAACGCGGCGATGCGCACATCCGCCCGGGAATTCCACGCGGAGGTCAACCGCGTCCGGGGCGGGATTGCCGCCTTCCTGGCGGAGAACAACCGCATCCGGCCGGATCGGAGCATTGAGAAAGCCTACAAGGAAGCCTGGATGAAAAAGCAGCGGGAGGATCAGTGATCTTCCCGCTGCCGGCTTTTGATCATGGAAGAGCAGACCGGGAAGCTGCGGAAAATGGCATAATAGATGAAACCGTGTTATTATATAAAGCAAGCCATGAATAATAACAGCCATATATGGATGAATGATGGCACGAAAGGCAGGGAAGGCAGATGAATAAGACCTGGAGGAGGTTAGCGGTGGTTCTCCTGGCAGCCTTTCTTCTGATGCCGGTTCCGGCAGCCGGGGCGGAGGATGCCCTGCAGGCGCCGGGAAATGGTAATGTGACATTGATGGAGAATGCCATCATTGACGGCTCATATGATACGCTGTGTGAATACGATGCAGCGTTCAGGAATCTGCTGGACTATTATTCCCCGGAGGTATTTTCCGGCGTTCCGGCCGTAAACAGGAATTATGATGACTTTGAATATGGCGCATTCGATGATTCGTGTACCTGGCAGTTCGGGAATGGCTGCGAACTGACCTGTTCATGCCTTTCATTGACCTACGGAAACGCGGACAGTGAACGCTACGGCCAGCTCCTGACCTATATGGATAACGCGAATATCAATGCGGAATCAGACGTTCCGGACGGCTTTTCCCTGGAGGACGCAGTCAGCCGGTGCGATGCCCTTTTCCGCGAACTGAATATTGAAAACCTGGTTCCGGACCAGGCAACAGCGCTCCCCTGCGAGTACATCCGGGAACTGACAGGGAATATGATCCGTTTTTACGGAGAAGCGCCAAAACTGGATGTTTTCCGCAGCTTCGGGGAGGACATCAGTGCGTGGTACCTGACCTTCCGGCAGGATATCAATGGATTAAGATCAATGGAGGAACCGCAGGTCAGCCTGGTGGTGACGAAAAACGGAATCGCGCTGCTCACTATTACAACGATTATTGACCGGGTTGAAAATGTGGTACAGACAGGGGGGGAATCGGTGTGGCAGGATGCGCTGGATATGTTTACCGCGTTTCACGGGGGCCGGACTTTTGAGGAATACAGCGAAAAATTCGAAATCGAAGGGATCCGGATCGGTTATGATACCGGGTCCGTGAGTATTGGAGACAATGGGGAAATCCGGGGGAAACTGTTCCCCTGCTGGCGCGTGGACGGCCGGCAGACCCTGGAGATGAGCCAGGGCCGGAACGGAGAAACGCCCGGAACGAGGATCCTGCAGATGTCAGACACATACCGGATTACCGGAGAAGGTCTGGAGATGATCCGGAGTGTGGGAGGAGTAAACAGGAAGTAAACCGATGAAAAAGAGAATGATTATCCCGGTCCTGCTGCTGGTATGTCTGGCCTGCCGGACAGCGCTTTGTGAGCCGGAGGAAAATGTCCTGCGGATCTTTGGCAAGGGAGCGGCAGGTGACTGGGACAATCCGGCGTTCCATGAGATGATGCCGGATATGGAGATCAGCGGTTCTGATCATTTCAACGCGGACAAACCGGCTGAACTGATCACGACACTGCTGTCCGGGGAAGCATATGACCTGTATATGGTCAATTATTCCAACGTGAATGTTCCGGAAATCATCCGGAAAGGATATGCGCATGATCTGTCCGGCAATCCGGGGATTTCATCTGCCGGGGAGAACCTGTATGCGTTTATCCGGGAAGCGGTCTGTGACGGGAACGGGCTTTATGCGGTTCCGTTCGAGGTCCAGGTTTCCCACTGGGGGTATTCTCCGGAAGTATGGGAAATGATCAGGG
>JAFRTK010000019.1 GCA_017427165.1 Clostridia bacterium | reverse complement strand
TTCATCGCCACCTCGCGGATCTCATGCTCCAGCCAGGTATAGTGGTTCAGGGATACCTGCCGGGAAATCGTCACCAGCTGCGGTGTCTTGATCTGCACGGTAATGACAGATCCCTTCAGCTCCTGCCGGCGCAGGCTCATGGCGATCCGGTCCGCCTGGACCGCCACGCCGGTTTCAATCTCCTCCCGGGTCACCAGGTCCCGCCGGAATGTCATGCCGTGGGAAACCGATTTCACCTCCGGAACATCGCCCCATTTGCGCACGGGTTCCGTATCCAGGCCGTTGGCGAAGACCCAGAGGGATTCGCCGCCCTTTCCCAGCATCGAGATCACATGGGCTTTCGGCTGGACAGCCAGGTCGCCGACGGTATGGATGCCCTTCTGGTTCAGCAGCTGGACGGACGCCTTTCCGGCAAACATCAGGTCCGATACCGGCAGCGGCCAGAGGATGGTCTTGTAATCCTCCCCCAGGATCACGGTGGTCGCGTCCGGCTTTTTGTAGTCCGATCCCATCTTCGCGAAGATCTTGTTGTTCGCCACACCGACGGAGATCGTAATCCCGATTTTCCTTTTCACCCGGGCGCGGATGGTATCCGCCAGCTCCCGGGCGGTCATCCGATAGTAATCCAGTGTGCCGGAAAGATCCAGGTAGGATTCATCGATGGACGCCGGTTCCACAAAATCCGTATAGTCCCGGTAAACCGCGTTGACCCGGTCGGATACTTCCTTGTAGTACCGGTGCCGCGGCGGCACGAAAACGATATCCGGGCATTTCTTCCGGGCCTGCCATACGGTATCCGTGGTCTTCACGCCGTACTTCTTGGCAATCTCGTTCTTCGCCACCACAATCCCGACGCGGTTTTCCGGATCCCCGGCCACCGCCATCGGGACATCCTTCAGCTCCGGCCGTTCCAGGCATTCGCAGGAGGCAAAGAAGTTGTTGCAGTCACAGTGAAAAATCAGCCGTTCCGGCAATCTCCCCGCCTCCCTTCCGTTTTTCTGATTATACCATGGACAGGCCCGCAATCATAGGCTTCCGCGCCCTTCGGCCATGAAAAAAAGCACCACCGGAGTGATGCTTCTGCTGAACAGACTTCCGGATCAGATCCGGTAGATGTAGTTTTCCTTCCGCGGTGCCGCCGGACGGATCTCCCCGTCGGCATAGCCCAGGATGCAGTGGCCGATGCCTTCGTAGTCACCCTCGATTCCCAGGTCCTTCAGGATGGCCTTGCCTTCCTCACTGTCAAACTCTTCCTTCGCCCGGTGAATCCAGCAGCTGGCAATTCCCAGAGAGTGGGCGGCGTTCATCAGGTTGCCCATGACCAGGCTTCCGTCATACAGGTAAGTCCCCACCGCGCGGTTGGCCAGCACGATGATGAGCGCCGGCGCGCCATAGAAAGGATCGTTGTTTGCGCTCATCACCGCGGCATTCATCTTCGAGAGGCGGTCCCGCATGGCCTTGTCCGTCACGGCAATCATGATCGGGGACTGCTTGCCCATGCCGGTCGCGGCATAGGTACCGGCTTCCAGGATCTGGTCCATGATTTCCGCAGGAACGGGATCAGGCTTGTAGCTGCGGCAGCTGCGGCGCTCCACAAGGGTCTTCAGGGTCTCGTTCATGATGATTCCTCCTTCATCAGGCGTTATGTTCATAAAAGAAAAGCGGCTTCACGGTTATGCTAAACCTTGAAGCCGCCTCTAAGTCAAGGGAAATTTACCGTCAGTCCGGGATATTCCTTCCGCTGCGGTCAAAGCCCGCCGGCGCGTTCTCCGCCATAAACCGGATCAGCTTTGACGCGGATTCCCGCCGGAATGGATATACCCGGTCCACATACGGCCAGTAAATCAGCATGGACCAGAACACCTCGTACCCGCCGGCGTCGAATTCCTCTTCCGTCGGGAAATACAGCAGGTTCCCGTTGGTATAGCCGTTTGCGTAGAAAAACTCATTCTCCAGGAGCTTTTCCGTTTCCAGCGCAAACCCGACCATCAGTTCATACGGGGCGCCGCACAGGCAGCCGTCCCCGACGGCCAGGTACTGGACCTCCACGTCCTCCTGCTGGGCATGGACCCCGGCTGCATTCAGGCGGGCGACCTTGTCCGCCCAGCCTGAATCCGTAATCCCGCACAGCGTCCGGGCTTCCCCGGCCACACGCAGTGCCTCTTCCCGGCCGGGCACATTCGATTCCAGCCGGATCCACCGGGAATATGCCCGGACACCGCAGTCCTCCCGCAACCGGATTTTCCCGTACACTTCCTCCACACTGCCGGTAATCACGTCCGCCATGTCCTCCAGGGCGGTGTCACTCCGGATATACCGGCTGCCCGTCGCATCCACCGGGGTCTCGGCGGAGCAGAAATACTTCGGCGCCGTATTGCCGGCCGCGCCCTGGACCACCATCACCGGGCATCCGAATTTCTTTCCGGCTGTTTCCCGGACATTTCCGAAATAATCCGGGGAGATCCGGCAGTTGTCGCGCTTCAGCACATTCGCATGTGCCGTGACCCGCAGTACCAGCAGCTTCGGCGTCCCGTCCGCCGCGCCGCATACCTTCAGGATTCCGATCCGTTCATCCGTCGCGTCGGAAACCTTCCGGCGGTTTACCCCGATGGATGCATGCGCGTTTTCCCATCCGGCAGCAACCGGTTCCATATTCTCCCTGGCCCGGGAAACCGCATCCTCTATCCGGCGGCATGTCTCCTCATAGTATTCCCGTTCAAAGTCCGCTTCCGGCGCGGCATGCGTATGGGAAAAGCAGACCATCACCTTTTCCGGCGCCACATCCAGGATCCGGCACACCCGTTCCCGCAGCCCGTCGGTCAGTTCCTTCGTAAAGCCGATGCTGTCGACCGTGACCAGGCAGCACCGCTCATCCGCTTCCCATACAGCCGTCTGGGCAAGCAAAGGCTTCAGGACACCCTTCGAGCGGTTGTCCTTCCGGTGAAAACCGACCAGCTCCACCGGCCGGTCCGGCGTAATATCCACCTCTGCAAATCCCAGGTGCAGCATGGTTTTCTCTCCTCAAATTCTTTACTTTACGTAGAGTTCAAAATGATTCTGTCCGTCATCGCTCAGCGCGGTTTTGCAGGTCATCCCGCCATCCATCGCGTTGAACTTTGCGGCCATCACGGCCAGCACCATCGTCGGGAAGCCGAAGTCGACCACCGGACTGCCCTCGCGGACGCAGAACAGGAAATATTTCTGCTTTCCGTTCCCCAGGTCCGGCAGGTCCCCGATAAAGTCTGAAATGTGGTCCCAGCCGCTGCGTTCGAACACCTTTTCCGCGCCGGCGGGGATTTCCCTTTCGATTTTCTGCTTCCCGCGGGTCAGCATCAGTTCCTCCGCGCCATCCAGCTGGCCCTTCTTCACCTTTTTCGCGATATCCTTCAGACCGGTGATCGCTTTGTCATCCGCCGTCAGAGAAACCTCATCACCCGATTTCCGGCACTCGAGCAGCCAGTCCGCCAGCAGCTCATGCACTTTGGCCGTGATTTCCGTTTCATCATCCCGGCCCAGTCCGAACTCTTCCCACATTGCCGGATTGTCCAGCCGTTCTCCCACATAACCGGTAATTGTGTCCACGATGTTCTGCATATTCATGGTTTCTTCGAGGTATGATCTTTGTATTTTCCGGATCTGCTCCAGCTTCTGCTCCTGCTCGGTGATCTTCCGCTCCAGCGCCTCCATCAGGAAGCTGTCATCCTCCCCGAGGAGTCCTTTGATCTCCTCGATGGAAAAATCAGCCTGCTGCAGGTTCTTGATCTTCACGAACATCATCGCCTGGTCTTCCTCATAGTACCGGTAGCCGGTCCACTGGTCCACCTTCGCAGGGGCCAGCAGGCCGATCCGGTCGTAGTAGCGCAGGGTCTGGGTGTTGCATCCGCAGAGCCGGGCGAATCCCTGGATTGTGATCATATCTCTTACCTCCCTGGCTGAAGGGTATCATTGCAGTTCAGTGCAAGGTCAACACCTTTTTTGAAAAAAAATTTTTCAGCGAAAGAAAACCTCATCCACAATCTCTTTCTTCCCCGCCGTATGCCGTGAAAACTCCCGGAAGCCCAGGCCGCGCAGCAGCTTTTCGCTCGGCAGGTTTTCCGGAAAATGGCCGCAGTGGATAAACGCCGTATCCGTCGTTTTAAACAGCTGCCGGATATATTCCCGCAGGGTTTCCCGCATATATCCCCGGCGCTGGTAATTCGGATATACCGCATATGCCAGCGTCCGGCCGTTTCCCGGAAGGGTATCCCGGATCTCCCCGGGCAGCTCCGGCGCCACGTCCAGCAGGAAGCCGGCCATCTCCCCGGTTTCCTTTTCCTCGAGCGCGCAGGCACCGGGCAGGCCGCGGAACTGCCGGAATATCCGGGGCAGAAAGCTTTCATCCATCTCATCCGGGAATCCGTACATCACCCGCAGGCCCCGGTCGCTGATTCCCCGGATGAACGCGTCTTCATCCGCATCCGCCATCGGCCGGATCACCAGCCGGGCGGTTTCCATCATGCCCGTCATTTCAGCACCGGCTTCCAGTCGTCTGCGGAATCCAGGTACAGCTCCGTATATTCCCCGTCCGCGATGATTTTCATCAGGCAGTCCATATGCCAGATCCACCGGGATTTCAGCACGTCTTCCTTTTCCATCCAGAACACGCGGCCCTCCTCCGAGGAAACCAGCTCCCCGGAGAACTCCTCCGCCCGGAACAGGAACACCACATACCGGGATCCGTCCTCGTTGATCCATTCCTTGACGCCGCACAGGCGGGGATTCCGGATATCCAGCCCGGTTTCCTCCTTCATCTCGCGGATCACGGAATCCACCACCGGCTCATGCTTCTCCACATGGCCGCCGGGCAGGATAATCCCGCCCGCGTCGCCGCCGACCTTGTCCTGCACCAGGATTTTGGTGCCGTTCACAATCATGCACAGGTTGGTCAGGGTCACCCGTTCCGTCCGTTCCATCTGCTTTCTCCCCCTGCCGGTTATTTGCCTTCCTTTGTCAGGTCCACCCGGTAAATGTGCGCGTCGAAATACGTCTCTTCTCCCCACTTCTTATACCGGGTTTCCTCATCCGGCATAAACCCGAGCTTCCGGGCCAGCGCCACGGAACCCGCGTTCAGGTCCGCAATCTCGCCGCTGGCGGATGTGCCGCCCTGCGCCCGGATCCACTGCAGCAGGGCGCCGATCATCTCGGTTCCCAGGCCTTCCCGCCAGTGGTCTTTGGCAATGCAGTAGCCGATATCGTAATTCCCGTTCTCCGGAAACGCGCAGCAGGTGCCGACGCGCGACCCGTCCTCCCGCAGCTCCGCAACCAGGTAGTATCCGTCCGGCTCGTCCTCCATCTTGTCAATCAGGGACAGGTACCGTTCATCCTGGTTCTCCCGCGCGGGATCGAGCATGTATTTTCCGTTTTCCCGGTCCCCCCAGGTGGACAGGAGAAATTCCCTGTCCGCGTTTGTATAGGACCGGATCACCAGTCTCGGCGTCCGGATCGGTTCCAGCAGTTTCATGTTCATCCTCCACAAGTTCCTGCAGTCCGCCGGCATTTCCGGACCTCTCCCCGTCCGTTCCGGCATCCCTTTTCATCCGATTGTACCCAATCGGCGCCTGTTCTTCAAGGCGAATATAGAAAAATCATGCTTGTAAACGTTTACGATGTCCGATATAATACCGGTAACCGATTTCCGTGAATAAAATAAGGAGGTCTTTCAGGCCGATGTTTGACGCGACATTTGAATCCCTCTGGCAGCACGAGTATCCCGCATGGTTCCGCAACGCGAAATTCGGCATCTGGAGCCACTGGGGCCCGCAGAGCGTGCCGATGTGCGGCGACTGGTATGCC
>JAFRTK010000114.1 GCA_017427165.1 Clostridia bacterium | reverse complement strand
GACCACCTGGTATACGTTGTTGAGTACGCGGCCATAGGGAAGGTAGAGGATCAGCTGGACGATGTTGAACGGGATGGGAACGAGCATCAGGGGATGGAAGAAGCGCCGCTGCTCCCGGGTTTTCATGTTCAGCAGGAATACCAGCAGGATCATGTAGGCGCCGTTCCAGCCAAAGTAGGACATTGCGTCGGAAACCTGCGGGTAAGTCCCCATGATGATGAGGTAGGAAGTCCAGTAATAGGAGCTCAGCAGGTTGCTGAGGAAGAACAGGATGGAGAACGCCCAGCCCTTCTGCTTGACGCTGATATAGTGAAAAAGGCACAGCAAAAGAGCAACCAGGTTCATCAGAAGCTGGACGATACTTTCCGCGTACTCTAATGCCATGGGTACTCCTACTCCTTTTCCTGCGGGGGATCCGTGGACTGATATGCGTTGTAAATGGTTGTCTCCCGTTGTTTCGGGCCTATTTTCTATTATAATCTGAAATGATGGAAAAAACAATGATTATGTGCAGTTGTTGCGCTTCTGTCCGGTTGTCCGTATTTTTTCCGGCCAAAGCTGTACGGTTTGTACCGGATTTTTCAGTTTTTGGTCCATAATGTTCATATGCAAACGTACTTTTTTCGGATATGATAATACTGAACCAGGGCAGGATTCCGCGGTAGGGCCGCAACAACGCGCACCTCCTGCAGACCCGGACGGCGTTCCCTCACTCCAGGAACGGCGGGCCGGGCCTTTTTGTTTATCCTGCGGAGGCTTTCCCAAAGCCGTGTGCCATGGTATACTTTTACCGAAGGAAGACAACCAAAGAATGCCGGCCAGGGAGGGATCCGCATGCCGATCATTGCCGCATATATGGTTCCGCATCCGCCGATGATCGTTCCGAAGGTGGGGCGCGGAAGTGAAAAACAGATTGAAAAGACCATTGCCGCGTACCGGGCGGTGGCGGCGGAGATCGCCGAAATCCGGCCGGAGACGATCATCGTCACCAGCCCGCATGCTGTGATGTATGCGGATTATTTCCATATTTCCCCCGGGGAACACGCGTCCGGGGATTTCGGGAGCTTCCGCGCGCCGGGAGTGAAATTCCGGAAGGAATATGACACGGAGCTTGTGAGTGCCGTCTGCGCCCTGGCAAAGGAGAAGGATTTCCCGGCCGGAACGCTGGGCGAGCGGGACCGGCACCTGGACCACGGAACCATGGTGCCGCTGTATTTCGTGGACCAGGTGGTTACGGACTACCGGCTGGTGCGGATCGGCCTGTCCGGCCTGCCGCTTCCGGACCACTACGCCTTCGGGCAGATGATCCGGAAAGCCGTGGAGCAGACCGGGCGGAAGGCGGTGCTGATTGCCAGCGGGGACCTTTCGCACAAGTTGCAGGAATATGGCCCCTACGGTTTTGCGAAGGAAGGCCCGGAGTATGACGCGCGCATCATGGATGCGGCCGGGCGGGCGGCCTTCGGGGAGATGCTGGAGTTTGACGAGGCCTTCTGCGATAAGGCCGCGGAGTGCGGCCACCGGTCGTTTGTCATCATGGCGGGAGCGCTGGATGGACTGGACGTGGAGGCCAAGGTCTATTCCCATGAGGATGTGACCGGCGTGGGATACGGCATCTGCTCCTTCCATCCCGGCGGGGAAAACCCGGAACGGCGGTTCCTGCTGAAATACCGGGAGGCCCAGGCGAAACGCCTGCGGAAGCGCCGGGCGGCGGAAGACCCGTACGTCCGCCTGGCCCGGGAAACGGTGGAAAGCTGGGTGCTGGAGCGGAAGACGCCGGAGGTGCCGGAATGGGCGGCGGAGGAGATGAAGCGGGACCGTGCCGGGGTGTTTGTTTCCATCCATGAGGACGGCCGGCTGCGGGGATGCATCGGGACATTCCTGCCCACGCGGGAGAATATCGCGCGGGAGATCATCTCCAACGCGGTGAGCGCCTCCACCCGGGATCCGCGTTTTGACGCGGTGCGCCCGGACGAGCTGGATAAGCTGGAGATCAATGTGGACGTGCTTTCCGCACCGGAGAAGATTTCCGGCCCGGAAGAGCTGGATGTGAAACGCTACGGGGTCATCGTGAGCAGCGGTTCGAAACGGGGACTGCTGCTGCCGGACCTGGACGGCGTGGACACGGTGGAGGAACAGATTGATATCGCCCGGCGCAAGGGCGGAATCCGCGAGGGAGAACGCATTGCGCTGGAGCGGTTTGAAGTGGTGCGGCATGTCTGACCGGAGGAGGATCCTGGACGATGGCACGATGTGAAGTATGCTTCCGGCACTGCGAGCTGCGGGACGGGCAGACCGGCCCCTGCGGCGCGCGGGCAGCGGAAGGCGGCAAGGTCCGGCCGGTGTATTACGGGAAGGTATCCGCCCTGGCGCTGGATCCGATTGAGAAAAAGCCCCTCGCTATGTTCCACCCGGGCAGCCGGATCCTTTCCGTGGGCGGCCTGGGATGCAACCTGCACTGCCCCTTCTGCCAGAACCATGAGATTGCCCAGCGGGAGGGCGGCGGGTTTCCCGCGGAAGCAAGGGAGCTTTCCCCGGCTGTGCTGGCGGAAATGGCAGGCTTTTATCGGGATATGGGGAACATCGGGGTGGCATTTACGTACAACGAGCCGCTGGTATGCTGGGAGTATGTGCGGGATACCGCGAAGCTCGTGCAT
>JAFRTK010000113.1 GCA_017427165.1 Clostridia bacterium | reverse complement strand
CTGCTGAATTACGGATTCCTGGACGGCGGGTTTTACTACGCGGCGGAATCCCTGCCGGTGACACGGTTTTTCTGTACGATCAACAATGACCTGCCGGAAATGCAGGAGGAATTCCGGAACGCGATTTCCGTGGGGAAAACCGGATTTGTGATTACCCGGCAACAGAAACTGAAGGATCCGGGTCCGTACCAGCTGGCGGATGAGGCGGAGATGTTCTTTGAAGGCCGGAACTGGACCTATTACCTGTATCAGAAAGAGCCGGCTGACCAGCAGCTTGACTGACGCACTGTGTTCTATATATAATTTGACAAAAGATTCTTCTGCCGGACCGGCCGGCGGATATGATGGTGAGGGAATATGAATATCATCAGGAAACAGGCGGTTTTGCTTCTGTGCATGATCTTCCTGTGCGGCATTTTTGTTTCCGGGAGTTCTGAGACGGTACAGGAAAACGGCGGGGACCTGATTTACCTGTACGGCGAAAACCACTACCATCCCGGCTGCATGGAAAAAGAGCTTTCTGCATGGGAAGAATTGTACGAAGGCGGAGCGCGGCACCTTTTTATTGAATACAGTTATGCATTCGGCCAAATGCTCAACGCCTGGATGCAGGCGGATGATGATGAGATGCTCCGGTGGCTGTGGTCCGACGGGGAAGACGACCTGGAGTCCTCCCCGGTGGAAGCCCTGCTGTTGTTTGATTTTTTCAAGGCCGTCAAGCAGCACTGCCCGGAAACGGTTTTCCACGGAACGGATATCGAACATGACTATGAAACATCCGGCGCGGAATACCTGGCTGAACTGGAAGCGGCCGGAAAGCGGGACACCGAGGAATACGCCCGGACCGCCCTGACATGCGAGCAGGGAAGACAGGCCCACATGAACGGGGAAACCGACGAAGGATACCGTTACCGGGAAGCCAGCCTGACTGAAAACTTCATTTATGAACTGGAACGGCTTGAACCGCAGACTGTGATGGGAATCTATGGATTTACCCATGTGGAAGGCAGTATCACGGAACACCAGAAATCCCTGACCGGTGACGCCAACATGGCGGCCCGGCTGGCGGAACGTTACGGCAGCCGGATGGTATGTACCTGCCTTTCCCTTGCTGTAAACGCTTCCCGCACCGCAGATCCTGTGGGCCCGCTGACCGTCAACGGAAAAACATATGAAACATTCTTTGTCGGGGAACATGATTACAGCATGTGGGCAATTCCATACCGGTTTGTTTCATACTGGCGGCTCAAAGATTCCTGGGCGGATTTTGAAGGGATTCCCGCCGCCGGGACGCTGAATCCGCTGCTGCCGGCATGTGACCGGAAGCTGTTCGGCATCAACAGCGTATACTGCGCTGAATGCACCGCATGGAACGGCCGTGTGGAACGGTACTATTTCCGTACCGGTTCCGGGGAAATGTACCGCTATGTGATTCCATATCTCGATGTGAAAGAAGAATAAGCGAAAAAAACGGAACGGGCTGTCCCCGAAGATCCTTACGGATCCGGATGGGACAGCCCGTTTCTGTTCTGCTCAATGATCAGCTGCAATGCCTGGTCCGGGGTCTCCGGGAGTTCCGCCAGGGATATGCCGCGCAGATCCCGCGGGGATATCCAGGGAACAGCCTGCAGGCTGTCCGGAAGCTGAAGGGAAAGGATTTTGTCATCAAATTCCAGGCGCAGCGGCCCGTCCGGGAAAAACGCGCGGACCAGGTTCCATTCGCCGGCGGCGGAACGCAGGAATTCATACTGCCGGATCATCCGGGATTCATCTTCCCCGGTTCCGTTCTGCGTGATCATCAGGACCGGCCGGATGAGCGGCCGGCCGTCGGTTATTTCCTTTTCGCGATCTGAAAAAAGGATCCGGACGGCGCCTTCCCCCTGGGGAACGGATTCGACGGCCTGGAATTCCTGGACCCAGGTTCCGTTTTCCAGGGTATAGCACAGCAGGCGGTTGACCTTGTCCGGGGTGCGGATAAGGACGAACCAGGTGCTGCCGGGACTGTCCCAGTAAGCGGAGCCGGTGATTTCGATGCCGCCGAACTGCGCGCGGATATCCGTGGGCAGCTGCGCAGAAGCCTGTGCTGGTGAAAGCACGCACAGGAGCAGGGCCAGCACCAGCAGGAGGACTGTCCGGAACCGCTTTACCGGGTTCAGAAGCGTCTGATTCATGATCGGTTTCCCTTCGGATTGATGGCAGGATGCCCTGCCAGTTGTTTTCAATCATACCATAAAACCGGGACCCCGGTACATACAAAAGGGCTGTTCAACCGGAACGGGAAATAATGTTTTTCTTTTGCTCTGTTTACCCAATTATTCCATTCCAACGTATACAAATTGATGATATTATATGATCGAAAGATATTTTCGGAGAATATGCATATGAATCAGAATCTGAACCGAATTCTGTCGGAACAGAAGGGCAAGACAAAGCTCAGTCTTTTGATTTGCCTTTCTATGTTCGTTGCATCCATCCTGCTGCTGGTGAACGGCCAGATGGTCGGCCTGGTATTTCTGGCAATGTCGCTCATCATGGGCGGAGCCCTGCTGATGCGCGTCCGAAGGGCCCGGGCGGAGCTGGCCAAGCTGGGGGACAATGACCAGGCCGGGAAAAAGCTGGATGGCAAAGAGGCGGTGTACTATCCGCCGTTCGGGCTGACAATCGGTCCGGATTTTGCAGTGCTGGAGCGTCCGACACTGCAGGTTTTCCGGCTCGGGGATATGAAGAAGTTTGAAGTTGGGTTGGCGGGGGATGTCCGCAAGGTCCTGTTCCTGACAGACCGGGACGGGAAACGGCATCCGATTGCGGAGACCCGGAAGGAGGATGATCACCAGGCGGATTTTGACCGGGCCTATCGCCAGATCCGGGATATTTTTTCCAACGGTATTGCTGAAACCTGAGCACTCCAGACAAGCAGGACACGACCATGGACCGGGGAAAGGCCCCGGCCGAAAGGAGAATCGGAATGAAAATCGGTTATATCGGACTGGGTATTATGGGACGGCCGCTGGCCAAGCATCTGCTGAAGGCCGGCTTTGACGTGATGGTATCGGATATCAATCCGGATCCTGTAAAGGAACTGGTTTCCATGGGTGCGGGTACCGGAACATATGCTGAGATCGGCGAGCAGTGCGAAGTGGTCATTACGATCCTTCCGAACGGCGGTATCGTCCAGTCGGTGCTGTTCGGTGAGGGCGGCATCGCCTCGACGCTGAAGCCCGGCAGCCTGGTAATTGACCACAGTTCCGTTACTCCGGTGGAATCCCGGGAGTGCTATGACAAACTGAAGGAAAAGGGCGTCGACTTTGTGGACGCGCCTGTGTCCGGCGGCGAACCCGGCGCGATTGCCGGCAAGCTGGCTGTGATGGCGGGCGGCGATGAAGCAGTTTTCGAACGCGCGAAGAAATATATTGAACCCTATTCCTCCTCCATCCTGCTGATCGGCCCCTGCGGCAGCGGCAGCGTTGCCAAGCTGGCCAACCAGATCATCGTGAACAACAACATCGCTGTGGTATCCGAAGCCCTGACCTTCGCCACGAAGGCCGGCGCAGACCCGGAAAAGGTGTACCTGGCAATCCGCGGCGGCCTGGCCGGATCCGCGGTACTGGACGCCAAAGCCCCGATGATGTGCAGCCGGAACTTTGTGCCCGGCGGCCCGATCCGCATCAACCACAAGGATATCGCCAACGTGGTGAAGACGGCGCACGCGATTGACGCGCCGATTCCCTATACCGCGCAGCTGTTTGAGATCATGCAGTCGCTGAAGATCCACGGCCTGATGGGCGAGGACCATTCCGCGATCGTAAAGTACTTTGAGGCAATGGCGGACGTGAAAGTGGAGAAGAAGGAGAAGTAATATGGCGCTTGACACGAAAATCCTGACCAGCTACAAGCCCATTGACGTCGCGGCGGTTGACGCGCTGCTGAACGCGGAAATCGCGGCGAACAACAAGAAGATTGTGGTGCTGGACGACGACCCCACCGGCGTGCAGACGGTGCACGACATTACCGTATACACCAACTGGGATAAGGACAGCATCCGCCAGGGCTTTGAAGAGAAGAACAACCTGTTCTATATCATGACCAATTCCCGCGGTTTTACCGCGGAGCAGACCACCCGGGCGCACCATGAGATCGCGGCGGTGGTGGATGAGGTCTCCCGGGAAACCGGCCGGGAATATATCTACATCAGCCGCAGCGACAGCACGCTGCGCGGGCATTATCCGCTGGAAACCAAGCTGCTGCGGGATGACTATGAGAAGTATACCGGCAAGAAGATTGACGGCGAGATCATGTGTCCCTTCTTCAAGGAGGGCGGCCGTTTCACCATCGGCAATGTGCACTATGTGAAGTACGGTGATGAGCTGATTCCCGCCAATGAAACCGAGTTTGCGAAGGACAAGACCTTCGGCTATACCGCGGCGACCATGCCCGAATATATCGAGGAAAAGACGGGCGGCGAATTCAAGGCGGCGGACGTGGTCGGGATTACGCTGGAAGAAATCCACAACATGGATTACGACAGCATCCAGGCCAAGCTGATGGCGGTGAAGGACTTCAACAAGATCATCGTCAACGCGGTGGACTACGCGGACGTCAAGGTGTTCTGCGTGGCGCTTTACCGCGCTATGAAGGCCGGCAAGGTGTTCATGTTCCGCACGGCGGCCGCCATCGTCAAGGTGATGGGCGGCGTTACGGACCAGCCGCTGCTGACCCGCGAAAAGATGGTGCAGACGGAAACGTCGAACGGCGGCGTGATCGTGGTCGGCTCCCATACGGACAAGACCACCCGCCAGCTGAACTGCCTGAAGACGCTGGACAACATTGAGTTTATTGAACTGGATGCCACGCTGGTACGCGATGAAGCCGCCTTCGAGGCGGAGGTGCAGCGCTGCCTGGACCTGGAAAACAAGTGCATTGCCGCCGGAAAGACGGTCTGCTGCTATACCACCCGCGCGCTGATCACCGCGGACACCGGCAACAAGGAAGACGAGCTGCGCCTGTCTGTACGCATTTCGGACGCGGTGCAGTCCCTGGTCGGCCGCCTGTCGGTGACGCCCAGCTTCGTGATTGCGAAGGGCGGAATCACATCCAGCGATGTCGGAACCAAGGCGCTGGCCGTGAAGAAGGCGAACGTGCTCGGACAGATCCGGCCCGGCATCCCGGTATGGCAGACCGGCGACGACAGCCGGTTCCCCCGGATTCCGTATGTGATCTTCCCCGGCAACGTGGGTGAAGACGTGACGCTGAAAGAGGCCGTGGAAATCCTGCTGGCCAAGTAAACAGGACAAAGATTGGAGGGCTCTATGGCCCAGTGTGTTGTAATCGCGGACGACCTGACCGGCGGCAACGCGACCGGTGTGCTGCTCCGCAAAATGGGATACCAGGCGAACACCGTGCTGAACCTGGCCGCGGTGGATCCCGGGATCATTGAGGAGAGCAACTGTGTGGTCTATCCCACAGACTCCCGCGGCATCAGTCCCGAAGAAGCCTATGAGCGGGTCCGCAAGGCCTGCGGAATCCTGGCCGGGGACAATGTGAAAATCTATACGCACCGTATCGACAGTACGCTGCGCGGCAACCTTGGCAGTGAAACAGACGCCATGCTGGACTTCCTGGGGGAAGAGTATATCGCGGTGGCGGCCCCCTGTTTCCCGGCGACGGCCCGCATCGTATGCGGCGGCTATATGCTGGTGGAGGGAATTCCCCTCCACCAGACAAACATCGCGGTGGACCCCAAGGCGCCGGTGCTGACATCCGACGTCGCCGCGCTGTTCCGCAAGCAGAGCAAATACGGCGTAGCCCCGATCATGATGGAAGAGCTGATGCAGGGACGGGAACACCTGGCCGGACGGCTGAAGGAGCTGGCATCCCAGGGCATCCGCACGGTAACCTTTGACTGCATCACCCAGGAAGACCTGGACCTGATCGCGGATGCGGTGATTGACAGCGGCCTGAAGTTCATTGCCGTGGATCCCGGCGTGTTTACCGCCACCCTGGTGCGGAAACTGATGCCGCGGGAAACCATTCCCGGGAAATACCGTATTCTCTCCGTTGTCGGAAGCGTGAACTCCCGCACCCTGGACCAGATGCGGCACCTGTGGAAGGTTATGGACACCGGAAAGGTGATGGTCAAAACCAAGAAGCTGCTGGAAAGCGACGAGGCGCGGGAGGAGGAAATCACCCGCGCGGTGGACAGCGTCCTGGAAGCGGCGGAGCATGACCAGATCCTGACGGTAACCGGCGACGGGATTTATCCCGAGAACCGGATTGATTTCGGACCGTATATGGAAAAGCTCGGATGCTCGCTGGATGACATCACCGCGGTGATCAACAACTCCTTCGCGGAGATTGCCTACCGCATTTTCAGGGCGGAACCGACATTCCGCGCGCTCTATACCAGCGGCGGTGATGTGACGGTGGCGGTGTGCGGGTGCTTCGGCACAGCCGGCCTGCTCCTGAAGGATGAGGTTCTTCCGCTGGCGGCTTACGGCCAGTTCCTGAGCGGGGAGTTCAAGGGAATCCATATTGTCACCAAGGGCGGAAGCCAGGGCGACGCGACCGCGATTGCCCGCTGCCTTTCGTTCCTGAAGGAAATGGTAACCAATGAAGAAAAGGAGGCGTTCCATTGAAAAAGACTTTGATTGCGATCCCGCTGGGGGATCCGGCGGGAATCGGCCCGGAAATCGTGGCAAGATCCATTGCGGACAAGGACCTGTTCCGGATCACGGACTGCATTGTGATCGGCGACAGGAAAGTGATGGAAAACGCGATCCGGATTACGGGCGAAGACCTGAAGGTCAACGTAGTGGCGGATCCGGCGGAAGGCGACTACCGCGAGGGTGTGCTGAACCTGATTGACCTGGACAATATCGATATGGAGCACTTCGAATTCGGCAGGGTGGACGCCATGTGCGGCAAGGCGGCCTTCGAGTACATTGAGAAGAGTATCCAGATTACGATGGCGGGCAAGGCGGACGCGGTGGCCACCACGCCGATCAACAAGGAATCCCTGCGCGCGGGCGGAATCAACTTCATCGGCCATACCGAGATATTCGGCGCGCTGACCGGAACCGAGGACCCGCTGACCATGTTTGAAACCAACGGCATGCGGGTATTCTTCCTGACCCGGCACCTCTCGCTGCGGGCGATGCTGGACCAGATCAAGAAGGAACGCGTGATCGACTATGTGGTGCGCTGCACCGAAGCACTGCACCGCCTGGGCGTTACGGAAGGAACAATGGCGGTGGCGGGCCTCAACCCGCATTCCGGCGAACACGGACTGTTCGGCTGGGAGGAAGTAAACGAGATTGCCCCCGCCGTGGAAGAACTGAAGAAGATGGGATACAACGTGGCCGGCCCGGTTCCGGCCGACTCCGTATTCCACCAGGCCATGCTCGGGAAATACAATTCGGTGCTGTCCCTGTATCATGACCAGGGGCATATCGCCACCAAGACGCTGGACTTTGACCGGACCATCGCGATTACCAACGGGATGCCCATCCTGCGGACATCGGTGGACCACGGCACAGCGTTTGACATCGCCGGGAAGGGGATTGCGGGCGCCGTCAGCATGAAGGAAGCGATTCGGCTGGCCGCCAAATATGCCCCTTATTTCACCAGGTAAAGGTTTTCCCAATC
Organism: Clostridia bacterium; assembly: GCA_017427165.1. Classification (GTDB taxonomy): domain Bacteria; phylum Bacillota; class Clostridia; order Christensenellales; family Aristaeellaceae; genus Aristaeella. Next base: position 20,819 of record JAFRTK010000113.1, on the reverse strand, counting down.
AACTAAACAAGGAGGGTCTTTATGGAAATCAGTGGTATCAGTATGTTGATCGGTCTGTTGATCGGCATCGCCCTGCTGATCGTGCTCGTGCTGAAGACCAAGGTCCAGGCGTTCCTGGCTTTGATCCTTTGTACGATCGTGGTCGGCCTCATCGGCGGCATGCCCCTGACTGCGACGGATATTGTGAATGCGGCGGGTGAGTCCAAATCAGGCGCCAGCATCATCAATTCCATCACAGGCGGTTTTGGCGGCACGCTGGGAAGCATCGGTATCATCATCGGCTTCGGCGTCATGATGGGCCAGATCTTCGAGGTATCCGGCGCCGCAAAGCGCATGGCGTACACCTTCCTCAAGCTCTTCGGCAAGGGCAAGGAAGAAGAAGCCCTGGCGCTGACCGGCTTCCTGGTATCCATCCCGATCTTCTGCGACTCCGGCTTCGTTGTTCTTTCCCCGATCGCGAAGGCGCTGTCCCGCACAACGAAGAAGTCCGTGATCAGCCTGGGCGTGGCGCTGGCCGCCGGCCTGGTGATTACGCACTCCCTGGTTCCCCCGACCCCCGGCCCGCTGGGTGTCTGCGGTATCTTCGGAATTGACGTGGGCCTGTTCATCCTGCTGACGATTGTCCTGGCGCTTCCCATGGCCATCGCCTGCATCTTCTACGCAAGAAAGTACCTGGCGAAGAAGTTCTACCGGATTCCTGATGAGGAAGGCAACATTGTTGAGCAGCCCTATCAGGCGCCCGATTACGAGTCTGCTTTCCACATGGATATGGAAGGCGTTCCCGGGGCATTCGCTTCCTTCCTGCCCCTGCTGCTGCCGATCCTGCTGATCCTGATCAACACGGTAGCATCCGCGCTGAAGGCTTCCGGCATCTTCTGGAACATCATGATCTTCCTCGGCCAGCCGATCGTTGCCGTGGGCATCGGACTGCTGGTTGCCATCTTCACCCTGGGCCGGCCGTTCAGCCGTGAGACGATCCTGCATGAGATGGAAAAGGGCATGGCTTCTGCCGGTATCATCATGCTGGTGACGGGCGGCGGCGGCGCGCTGGGCCGTATCATCACCGACTCCGGACTGGGCGGCTACATTGCCAACGGCCTGGCCGGAACCGCAATCCCGCTGATCCTGCTGCCCCTGGTGATCTCCACGCTGATGCGCTTCGTACAGGGCTCCGGTACGGTCGCCATGACCACCGCGGCCAGCATCACCGCTCCGATCCTGATCGCCTCCGGCACTGTGAGCCCCATGCTGGGCGCCATTGCCTGCTGCGTGGGCTCCCTGTTCTTCGGCTACTTCAACGATTCCTACTTCTGGGTTGTCAACCGGACGCTGGGCGTCTCTGAAGCAAAGGAACAGCTGCGGATCTGGTCTGTGACCTCCACGATTGCATGGGCAGTCGGTGTGATTGAGGTACTGATCCTGAGCATCTTTATGCACTGAGCCTGCTGAAAGGCAGGAATCACAAGCAGGGCGGTCTTTCCTGCCGGTTCTCCGGAACCGGCAGGAGGACCGTCCTCTTCATTCCAGACATCCAAAGGAGAAAAATATGCCACTTGCGACAATGAAACAGCTGGTCGATGAGGCCTGGCGGCAGCATACCTGCATTCCCGCATTCAACGTCGGAAGCCTGGAAATGGTGCGCGGCGCCCTGCAGGCGGCGGAAGAACTGGAAACGCCCGTGATCATCCAGATTGCGGAACGCCTGCTGAAATACTCCCCGCTGGAGCTGATCGGCCCCGGCATGGTGCAGGCGGCCCGGGAGGCTTCCATACCCGTGGCGGTCAACTTTGACCACAGCCGGACGAAGGAAGCGATCCGCAAAGCGCTGGATTACGGATTTACCGGCGTGATGTATGACGGCTCCACGGATCCGTTTGAGGAAAATATTGCCGGAACCGCGGCCATCGTGAAGATGGCAAAGGAATACGGCGCTTCGGTGGAGGGTGAACTGGGACTGGTCGGCGGAAGCGAGGACGGACTGTCGGATCACGGAATCCTCTGTACCAACCCGGACAAAGCCCGCGAATTCTGCGAGCGGACCGGAATCGCCTGTCTGGCGGTAGCCATCGGTAATGCCCACGGGGACTATCCGACGGCACCGGTGCTGGCCTTTGACATCCTGGAGCAGATCAACGCGAAGGCCGGGGCGCCGCTGGTACTGCACGGCGGAAGCGGCATTTCAGACGAGGATTTCCGGAAGGCGATCTCCATGGGCATCGCCAAGATCAATATCGGGACGGCCAGCTTCAACAACGTGACCCGTTTCGCACAGGATTACCTGGCCACCGAAGGAAAACACACCTATTTTGAACTGAACACCGCGATGACCGCCGGAATGAAGGAGAACGCGCTGCGCCATATCCGGGTGTTCCGCGGGATCTGCTGACAGACCGGTAAACAGGAAAAGGAAAGACCCCGGAAATGCGTTCCGGAGGGCTCTTCCCCGGACGGCCATGGCATGCTGCCATGGCCGTTTTTTGTTTGTTCCGCGAAAAAACAATCACAAAACATATAATTCCTATTGACATAGTAGGAAAATGGTGATAAACTGCGGTCAACTCATTCGGAAGGAGGCGCGGAGGATGATCCGGAAGTCCCGTTACACCCAGGGCATCATGCAGTGTCGAATGCGTATCTCCCGGGCATGTTCCGTGGCGGAAGCGTTCGGCCTGTTTGCCGAGCGTCTCCGGATGGGTGTACGCAGCTGAAGGCTGCCCTGTCCTGATGCCATTTGCCCGGGAGCCATGAAAACGGCCCCCGGTTTTTTGATGCCGGGGAGCAGGACGACAAAACAAGGAAAGGAGAGCCCCGGAAAGCGATGGTCAGTGAAGAACGGATTCGGACGGTTTTTACCGAGCTGGCGGAAATCGACAGCGAATCGTTCGGGGAAAAGCAGATCGGTGAAAGCATTGTGAGCCGCCTTACGGCGCTCGGCCTGGAAGTAACCGTGAACGGCGGGACCCGGAAGGAATTCCTGGAAGCCCACCCGGACAGCCATCCGAATATCTACGCGGTGCTGAAGGGAACCGTACCGGGGGAACCGGTCCTGTTCTCCGCCCACCTGGATACAGTGGCCCCGGGAAAAGGCAAGCGGGCCGTTATCCGGGAGGACGGAACCATCCGGCCGGCGGGAGATACCGTACTCGGCGCGGATGATATCGCCGGGCTCACAGCGATCCTGGAAGCGCTGGCGGCGATCCGGGAAACCGGCGCGAACCATCCGGATATCGAAATCCTGATTACTCCGGCGGAGGAGCCGTTCTGCGAAGGATCCGCGAACTTTGACTTCTCCCTGATCCGGGCCAGGCAGGCCTATGTGCTGGACCTGACCGGGCCGATCGGAACCGCGGCGGCCGCGGCGCCGACAATCCTCTCCTTTGAGGTGGAGGTTCGCGGAAAAGCCGCCCACGCGGGATTCGCACCGGAGAATGGAATCAATGCGCTGACCATCGCGGCCCGGACCCTCGGGGAAATCCCGACCGGGCATGTGGATCCGGACACCACGGTGAATATCGGAACGATTGCCGGCGGGACGGCAAACAACATTGTTCCGGAGAGTGTACGGCTGACCGGCGAGGTCCGGAGCCTGCGGCACGAAGAAGCGGACCGCAGGGCGGAGGAAATCTTCGGCCGGTTCAACGTCAACACCCGGAAGGCCGGGGGAATTGCCTTCTGTCGCCGGAATGAGCGTATCCGGGCCTACGCGGTGGACCGGGAAAGTCCGGTGGTGAGACGCTTTGAACAGGCCTGCCGCCTGGAAGGACTGGACCCCCGGCTGACGGCCACCCTGGGCGGAAGCGACGCAAACCGGCTGAATGAAGCGGGAATTCCCGCGATCGTGACCGCCTGCGGAATGGAAAATGTGCACTCCACCGCGGAATATACCCGGGTGGAGGACTTACGGAAATCGGCAGAACTTACATTACGACTGATGACAATAACGGAGGACGAATCAAAATGAAAAACAAAGTAATCGGACTGATCCTGGCACTGGTGGTTATCCTGTCTTCCGTCGGCGGATTTGCGCTGGCGGACGGAGAAAAGGGAACGCTCCAGGTTTCCTTTATGACCGGCAATATCCGCATCGCAGTCAACATCCTGGCACAGCAGCTGGGCTACTTTGCCGAAGAGGGCGTGACGGTGCAGGAAGTGAACCTGGGCGGCATGGATGCGCTGACCGCGATCAACGGCGAGGGCAACCTGGACGTCCTGACGACCGGCTTTGTGCCGGACCTGCAGGCCATCGGCAACGGATATGATCTGGTGGTGGTCGGCGGCACAGCCGTTGAGGGCGGCGCCGTGATCGCGAAGGAAGGCAGCGCGGAAGCTTTCCGGGATGCCGGAACGATCATCAATGTGGACGCGTTCCTGAACGCAAAGCTTGGCTTCAAACGGAATGAGGCGGCCTGGGTCATCACCCGGCAGTACCTGCTGGACAACGGCGTGACCGCGGAACAGATTGCCGCGATCGAGGATGAGGCCGCCGGCAACATCAGCTACTACGCGGATGAAACCGCGGTGGCCCAGGCAGTGCAGAAGGGTGAAATCGAGCTGGGCTTCCTGCCCCTGGAATACGCGCTGCTGTACGCGGATGCCTACGGGCTGGAAACCGTGACGGCGGCCGGCGCGCTGCAGGAGAACTATGTGTGCTGCCGTGAGGTGACTTCCCGGACCCGGCTGGCGGAAAAGGCCGAAGCCTTCGCCGCGTATGAGCGGGCCAGGATCCGTGCCTTCGAGTATTACAAGGCCGGCGAAACGGACGAAGAGATCCGCGCGAACGTTGTGAACATTGTGGTGAAATGGTCCGGCAAGGAACCGGATTATGTGGAAACCTACCTGTACGGCGGCGTGACCAAGTACGCGGTGGACCCGAATACGGCCGGCATCATCAAGTATGTGGAGGCGGCCAACAACTCCGGCCTGCTGAAGAGCGCGGCGATTGATTTCGGAACCTACGACATCACGGCCAACATTGACACGAGCGCCTACCTGAGCGCGCTGAGCTCCCTGGCTGAAGAGAACCCGGACAACGCGTTCTACGCGCAGCTCCTGGAAGAGTACAACGCGGCGAACTGAGCCGGAATCCCCCGCCCGGACCATTCCGGGCGGGGGATTCCGAAAAGGCGGATCCGGGATATCGGAGGAGCGCAACAGATGGGGAAGATCTACAGCAGCATCCTGGAGCTGATCGGCAACACACCGATGCTGCACCTGAACAAAATTGAAGCGGCGGAAGGCCTGGAGGCACATCTCTACGCGAAGCTGGAAGGCTTCAACCCGGGCGGAAGCGTCAAGGACCGCGCCGCACTGAACATGATTGAGGCGGCGGAAACGGAAGGAAAGCTGAAACCGGGCGGAAAGATTGTGGAAGGAACCAGCGGCAACACCGGCATCGGGATCGCCCTGGTATCCGCGGTTAAGAAATACAAAGCCACGATCTGCATGCAGGAAGGCAGCAGCGCGGAGAAGATCCGGATCCTGAAGGCATACGGCGCGGAAGTGGTGCTGACACCGAAGCGGGAAGGCTTCGGAAAAGCCGGGAGCTACGCGAGGGAGCTGGAAGAGAAGGAAGGTGCCTTCCGGCCGGGACAGGGGGAGAATCCCCACCATCCGGAAGCGCACGAGAAGCATACCGGACCGGAAATCTGGGAAGCGATGGACGGGAAGGTGGATATCCTGGTGGCGGCGGTCGGAACGAGCGGAACCTCCCTCGGAACCGGCCGGTACCTCCGGAGCCGGAATCCGGACATCCGGATCTACGGCGTGGAGCCGGCCGGATGCCCCGTGCTGAACGGCGGGGAGCCCGGCCCCCACAAGATCCAGGGGATCGGCGGCGGGGCGATCTGCCCCATTACGGACCTGACGCTGTACAACGAAATCCTGCTGTGCAGCGATGAGGACGCCTACAAATACGCGCGGATGTGTCCGAGGACCGAGGGACTGCTGATCGGCATCTCGGCCGGGGCGGCGCTGTGGGCGGCCACGGAGATCGCGAAACGGGAAGAAAACCGGGGAAAGAACATCGTGGTGATTTTCCCGGACGGCGGAAGCAAATATCTATCAAGCGACCTGTTTGAATGAGGAGGAAAAGAAAATGGCAAACGCATGCCAGCTTGTGCGGCCGGCAACGGCGGCACCCTATACAGACGCGCAGGCAGAAGCCTACGCAAAGGAAGCCGGAGTTCCCCCGAGACCCCGGGAGACCCGGTCGGAAATTGACGAGCGGGGCGCGTTTATCCGCCAGCCCAACGCGTTTATCCAGCCCTTCGGGGACGGGGAAGGGGATCTCCGCGCGGAGGCCAACCGGTTTGCGGTTTACTGGGCCCACGGATGCCACTGGTCCAACCGGCCGGTGATCGTGCGGGATATCCTGGGACTGCAGGATGTGATCGGCGACGTTGCGACCACACACAGCGGGGAGACCAATGTGTACGGCCATGGATTCGCCAACCAGCCCGGACACCGGGACCCGATCTGCGGCGCCCATTTCCTGAGCGAGTTCTACAAGCGGGCGAACCCGGACTTCACCGGACGGGCGACTACCCCGACGCTGGTGGACGTGAAGGAAAAGAAGGCGGTCAACAATGATTACCACCGGCTGACCAACTACATTGAAGTCCAGTTCCGGCCGTTCCAGCCGGCGGATGCTCCGGACCTGTATCCGGTGAAATACCGGAAAGAAATCGACGAGTTCAACGACTGGCTGTTCCCGACGGTGAACAACGGGCATTACCGGATGGCGTTCTGCCAGTCCTGGGAAGCATACAGCGAAGCCTATGAGGATTTCTTCGAATCGATTGAAAAACTGGACAAACGGCTGGAAACCAACCGCTTCCTGTTCGGCGACTACATTACAGACTCGGACGTGCGGCTGTACGTGACGCTGGTGCGCTGGGAAACCAGTTACTACCACAACGTCGGCCCGATGAAGAAGCGGATTACGGAATACAAAAACATCTGGGGCTATGTGAAAGACCTGTTCAGCCTGCCGGTATTCCGGAAATACACGTTCTTCGAATTCCCGAAGAATGATGAAGCCGGCCTCTTCGCCAGCTACCCGAAACGGATTGCGGCGCAGGTTCCCTACGATGAACTGTGGGCGTCGGACGGCAGCCGGAAGGCGCTTTCGGCCGATCCGGAACACGTTTTCAAAAAGCATCCGGAAGGGGAAACGGCGGAAGACTACCAGAGCAGGATCTCCGTTTCCAAATGGAACGCACAGGCCCGGGCGGACCGCAACCCGATGGTGCGCGAACTTTCTGCGGACGCGTCGGTGAACCCGATCGCTTCCAGACTCCGCGACTGATGCCGGGGAAGGAAGCCGGGAAAGAATACTGCTGAGATTCCGTGCGGCGGACGCAGGTGCCGCTGCCCGAGGGACAGAAGGAGCCAGAATGACTGCATCGGAGAAAACCGGGGAAACCCGGACCAAAATCGCAATCCGGGATGTGAGCTTTGACTACGTGGACCGGAAAACCACATTCGCGGCGCTGAACCACATCAGCCTGGATATCCGGGACGGTGAATTCCTGTGCATCCTGGGATCCTCAGGCTGCGGGAAATCCACCCTGCTGAGCCTGCTGAGCGGCCTGAACCGCGCGACTTCCGGGGAGATCCTGCTGGACGGGAAAACCGTCCGCGGACCGGGACCGGACCGTGCGGTTGTATTCCAACAGTATTCGCTGTTTCCCTGGCTGACCGCCCGGGGCAACGTGCTGTTCGCGATCCGGCAGTCCGGGCGGAAATATACCCGGAAGGAACGCGAAGAAAAGGCGGAGGAATACCTGCGGAATGTGGAGCTGCTGGCCGCGCGGGACAAGTATCCCGGCCAGCTGAGCGGAGGCATGAAGCAGCGGGTCGCGGTGGCGCGGGCGCTGGCGCTCGAATCTGACGTGCTGCTGCTGGATGAGCCGTTTGCCGCGATTGACCCCAAGCTCCGGCAGGAGCTGCAGGAGCTCGTCTCCTCCCTGTGCGCGAAGCAGAAGAAAACCGTTGTTTTTGTCACCCATGACATTGACGAGGCGATCCTGCTGGGAGACCGGATCGTCGTGATGGAACCCGGCCGGATCCGGACCGAGGTGAAGGTGGACCTGCCGCATCCCCGGAAACGGGATAACCTGATCGGCACACCCGCCTATGAAGCGCTGCACCAGAAGCTGATCGCCGGTTTCTACGCGCAGGTCCGGGAAAACATTGATACGGAGGTCCTACTGTGAAACGGCTGCTGCTTGACAGGAAAATGTATGTGGAATTCGGGCTCGCGGCAGTCCTGTTCGCGGCCAATATCCTGCTGACCATATTCATGCCTTACCTGACTGAACACAAGCGATACTATGACAGCGGTGCCTATATCACCGTACTGGCAATCGCGTTTGTGATTTACGTTTTCGGGGTGCATATCACCCGGAAGAAGAGCACGTCGGACATCGCGGTGGTGGTATTCGCGTTCTTCGCGGTATGGGAGACGGCCTATAAAACCGGCACTGTGAAAAACGACCTGCTGATTCCGTCTCCGGAAGGGCTGTTCCACGTATTTGTGGAGAAGCCGGAAGAAATCTGGCTGGATGTGCTGGGATCCCTCCAGCTCCTGTTCTGGGGCTTCTTCCTGGCGATCCTGTTCGGAACACTGCTCGGCCTGCTGGCCGGCTGGATTCCGAGAATCCGGGAGGTCCTGCTTCCCATTTCCAACGTGATCACGCTGATTCCGCCGCTGATGTTTTCCGCCTACCTGATCATGGTGTTCGCGACATTCCGGGAAGCCGCCATCGCCGTCATCTTCTTTGCGGTTTTCTGGCCGACCTTCCAGGGAACGGTCGCGCGGGTTTCCCAGATTGACCGGGCGGTGATCGAGGCGGCCCGGACGATGGGCGTCGGGACGCTCGGAATGCTGGGAAAGGTGATCCTTCCGTACTGCCTGCCCGGGATTATCCGGAGCATCTCCAAAAGCCTGCGCGGGGCGTTCATGTGCCTGACCGGCGCGGAAATGTTGGGAATCAACCTGGGCGTCGGCTACTTCATCGAGAAGTACAAGAGCTTTGCGGATTACCGCTGCGTGCTGGCGGGAATTGTGACCGTGGGCGTGATCACCACAGTGATCGACATCCTGGTGAACAAGGCGGAGAAGACCCTGATCCGCTGGGAAGAATAACGGGGAGAGGACGGGAGAACCGGAATGAGCATTGTGTATACGGATGACCGGAACGTGGATTACAGCCAGGCGGCACAGGTGCTGGCCCGCTCCATCCCGGTGCGGGAAGGCTGGGACGCCGGAAAAACGGAAACGGCTTTCCGGAACAGCACATATGCCGTTTTTGCCCTGGATGGCAGCCGGATCGTCGGCGCCGGAAGGGCGCTCTCCGACGGAAAGGCATGGACGCTGATCACCGATGTGGCGGTGCTGCCGGAATACCGGGGACAGGGAATCGGCGGCGGAATGCTGGAGCGGATTAAGGAGCGGTTTGCCGGCCATGAGCTGTTCACCTACACCTACGGCGCCGGGATTCCCTTCTTTGAGGGACACGGATTCAGCCGGTCCCGGAATTCCTTCACCTATGCGGGAAAGGACGACGGGGCCATTGACAGGCGCCTGCTGGATGACGGCTTTTTCCTGCCGGTCGGATACCGGTTTGAACGGGAGTTTGAGCCGCCTGCCGGTTCGTTCCCGGTGGGCCGGAAAAGCAGCCTGGACCGGAATTCCGTCCATATCCGTTTTTCCGAGACACTCCAGGGAATCGATTTTGAACGGCTGAATACCGTGCTTTCGCAGGCCTTCGGCGGGAAGGAGCGGGATGCCGGTGTCACGCGGGAAACCTTTGAGAACAGCCCGTTTGTATCCTTCGCGTTTGACGGGGACAAGCTGGTCGGCTGCGCCCGGGCTGAATCCGACGGCGTCGCGCAGGGGCTGATCCTGAATGTGGCAATTGACCCGGAATACCAGGGGCTCCACATCGGGCAGGAGGTCGTGGACCGGCTGGCGGCCCGGATGAAAGGGCAGAACCTTTTCCTGAACACCCATCCGGGCGGCGTCGGTTTCTATAACCGCCGGGGATACCGGCGGAACAAGACCGCCATGCTCTGCCCGGCCCATCCGGACATGCCGGCGGAAACAGCGCGCGGGTTTATCCTGCCGAAAGGCTACCGATTCGCGGACGAAATGGACTGACAGGGAAAAACAACCAACCGAGGGGGCGTGCCAGGATGGAATACGCAATTGACACCCGATGTATTCACGGGGAAGGACATCGGCATCCGGATGAGAACTGCGCGATCAGTTATCCGATTTACCAGACAGCTTCATTCTCCCACCTGACCCCGGGAAAGAACCCGAACGGGTTTGACTATTCCCGGGAATCGAATCCGACCCGGGCATATCTCGAGGAAACGGTCAGCTCCCTGGAGCACGCTTACGATACGATTGCATTTGCCTCCGGCATGGCGGCGATTGCAACCGTTTTTGAATACTTCCGGCCCGGGGACCACATCCTGCTCGGGGAAGACCTGTACGGCGGGGTGGTCCGGCTGATCGCCCGGGTCAGCACCAAGAACGGCTATGATGTGGAATACGTGGATACAACCGATCCGCAGGAACTGCGGAAGCATATCCGCCCGGAAACCCGGGCGGTCTACCTGGAAACGCCGACCAACCCCATGATGCGGGTGACGGATATCCGGGCAGCAGCGGAAGCCGCGCATGAAGCGGGCGCGCTGCTGATTGTGGACAACACCTTCATGACCCCGTATTTCCAGAACCCGATTGACGAAGGCGCGGATATTGTGGTGCACTCCGGGACCAAATACCTGTGCGGGCACAACGACACGGTATGCGGATTCCTGTGCAGCGCCCGCCCGGACCTGGCGGAGACCTTCCGGCTGCTCTCCAAGACCACCGGGGCCACCCTCGGGCCGTTTGAATGCTGGCTCTGCCTGCGGGGCCTGAAAACGCTGGCGCTGCGGATGGAACGGCACAGGAGCAACGCGGAACGCGTGCGGGACTGGCTGCTGGACTGTCCGCGGGTGGAGCGGGTTTACTATGCCGGGAGCGGGATGATCTCCTTCAGCGTGGATTCCGCGGAGCTGGCAACCGGCATCCTGAAGCATATCCGGCTGATCACCTTCGCGGAAAGCCTCGGGGGAACGGAAAGCCTGCTGACATATCCCACCCTGCAGACGCACCCGGATGTGCCGGCGGCCCAGAAGGAAAAACTGGGGATTACGGACAGGCTGCTGCGCCTGTCGGTCGGAATTGAAAACCCGGATGACATCATCCGGGACCTGCAGCAGGCATTTGAAAACGCGGGCCGGTGAAGAACCCCGGCCCTGAAGGGAGGGGGACTGCGGTGGCGGAACGGAACCTGGATTTTGACCGGGTGGTGGACCGGCGGAACACCCGGTGCCTGAAATTTGACTTTGCCGTGAAGCGCGGATATCCGGAGGACGTGCTGCCGCTGTGGGTGGCTGACATGGACTTCCGGACTTCCTCGTATGTGGAGGACGCGCTGGCGGAGCTGACGAGGCACAACATATATGGATATACGAACACCCAGTGCGGGGATGGCTTTTTTGAGGCGGTCAGCGGCTGGATGAAGCGGCACCACCGGTGGAATGTGGATCCGTCCTGGCACGTCAAAACGCCCGGGGTATGCTTCGCGATCGCGGCGGCGATCCGGGCGTTTACCCGGCCGGATGACGCCGTGATCATCCAGCAGCCGGTCTACTACCCGTTTGAACGGCTGATCCGGCTCAACGGCCGGAAGGTGATCACATCCGACCTGGTCCAGGAAGCGGACGGCCGGTATCGGATGGATCCGGACGACTTTGAACAGAAAATCATCCAAAATAATGTGAAGCTGTTCATCCTGTGCAGCCCGCACAACCCCGTGGGCCGGGTATGGACGGCGGAGGAACTGCGGAAGATCGGGCGGATCTGCGGGAAACACCATGCGACGGTATTCAGCGATGAGATCCATTTCGATTTCACCTGGGAAGGGGAACACCATGTTTTCCAGGAGGTGGAGGAGGAATTCCGGGACTTTACGGTCACGGCCACATCCCCCAGCAAAACCTTCAACCTGGCGGGGCTGCAGCAGTCCAACATCTTCATCCCGAATCCACAGCTCCGGTGCCTGTTCCGGCGGGAAGTGGACCGGACGGGATATGACGAACCGACCTCCTTCGGGATCGCGGCCGCGCAGGCTGCCTATGAGAACGGGGACGAGTGGTATACGGCGATGAAGGCCTATGTGGCGGATAACCTGGACTTCGCCTGCCGGTTTACCCGGGAACATCTTCCCGGGGTGACCCTGAGAAAGCCGGAGGGCACCTACCTGGCGTGGCTCGACTTCAGGAGCTTCGGCCTGAGACCGGCGGAGCTGGAGGAGATTATCGTCCAGCGGGCCAAGCTCTGGCTGGACAGCGGCTCCATATTCGGAAAAGCCGGGGAAGGCTTCCAGCGGATCAACGCCGCATGCCCGCGCAGCACCCTCCTGGAGGCGCTGGAACGCCTGGAGCACGCTATTAACCTGTGACACAGGCGGGAGAACCGAAACAACGGATCGAGCGGAAAAGGAGAATACGGAATGAAGGTTTCCACAAGGGTTGAATACGGAATGCTGGCACTGGCGGACATTGCCATCCACTCTGAGGGCGGAGGCAGTGTATCGGCGCCGGACATCGCGGAAAGGCAGGATATTTCCCGGAAGTACCTGGAGCAGATCCTGACGCACCTGCGGCAGGCCGGGCTGATCAATGCCCAGAAGGGCCTGAAGGGCGGCTACACACTGTCCCGCCCGGCCGGCACGATCCGCCTGTCGGACGTGCTCAACGCACTGGACAACAGCATCCTCGAGGAGACGGATCCGGCCGGGGACGGGCAGGGCCTGCGCGGCGCGGTCAACGCCTGCCTGTGGAAGGAACTGAACCGGTCCCTTACGGAATTTGCCGAAAGCCGGACGCTCGCTTCCCTGACGGAGGAGTGCCGGGACTACCCGGCCGGCAGCTGGGACATGTATATGATCTGAGACATTGACCGGAGCCGCTCCGCGTGGCATAATACCCGTGTCTTTGGCGGCAGAAAGGAAGATGGGTATGAACCGGGAGGAAATCACGCATTACAGCCGGTGCCTGAACCGTGAAATGCATATTATGATTTACGGCCAGGGCGGAATTCCGTTTCTCTCATTTCCGACACAGGATTCCATGTGCCATAACTATGAGGATTTCGGGATGATCCACCAGCTGGCGGATTTTATCGAGGACAACCGGATCCAGCTGTTTGTGGTGGATACCGTGGACCGGGAAAGCTGGTCGCCGAAGGGGTGGGACAACGACTTCCGCGCCGCGCGGCAGGAACAGTATTTCCACTATATTACGGACGAAGTGATCCCGCTGATCCATGAGCGGAATCAACGGACACCGGCAGTGACCGGATTTTCGATGGGCGCGGACCACGCCGTGATTACCTTCCTGCGCCGCCCGGACCTGTTCCGGGGTGTGATTGCGCTGTCCGGTGTTTATGATGCCGGGTATTTCTTTGACGGATGGATGAATCCGACCCTGTATGACAATTCACCGGAGCAGTTCCTGCCCAATATGCCCGCGGACCATCCGTGGATCCGGATGTACAACGAGCGGAAGATGATCCTGTGCTGCGGGCAGGGTGCGTGGGAAGAGGACGGCGTACGCACGCTGAAGAACCTCGAGCAGGTTTTCCGGGAGAAAGGCATCCACGCCTGGTGTGATTTCTGGGGATATGACGTGAACCATGACTGGCCCTGGTGGTTCCGGCAGATGCGGTATTTCCTGCCGTTCCTCCTGGATTTCCCGTGGAATGACTGAACGAACAGGATCGGACAGACAGGGAGTGATTCCATGAATTTTGTTTTTATCTCGCCGCATTTTCCGCATACCTACTGGCAGTTCTGTGACCGGCTGCACCGGAACGGCGTGAATGTGCTGGGCATCGGGGACGCGCCGTACGACGGGCTGGAAGCCCCGCTGAAGGCGGCCCTGACCGAGTACTACCGGGTGGACAGCCTGGAGGATTACGACCAGGTATACCGCGCGGTCGCGTTCTTCGCCTTCCGGTACGGAAAGATCGACTGGATTGAATCCATGAACGAATACTGGCTGGAACAGGATGCACGGCTGCGGACCGATTTCAACGTCACCACCGGGATCCGATCCGACCGGATCCGGTTCATCAAGGAAAAATCCCTGATGAAACAGCTGTTCCTGGATGCCGGGATTCCCACAGCACGCCAGCATGTGGTTTCCACGGTGGAAGCGGGGCTCGCGTTTGCGGAGACGGTAGGGTATCCCCTGATCGTGAAGCCGAATATCGGTGTCGGCGCAACGGACACCTGGAAACTGCACAACGACGCGGAACTCCGGGAATTCTACGGGCATCTCCCGAAGGTTCCCTATGTGATGGAGGAGTTTATCGAAGGGGATATCTGCTCCTATGACGCCATCCTGGATTCCCGGTGCGAGCCGCTGTTTGAAAGCATGACCTGGTGGCCGCCGGTAATGGATATTGTAAACAAGGACCTGGACCTGAAATATTACACCTGCCCGGAAGTGCCGGAGCAGCTGCGGACGCTGGGACGGAAAACCGTGAAAGCGTTCGGCGTGGACCGGCGGTTTGTCCACCTGGAGTTCTTCCGCCTGACGAAAGGCCGGAAAGGACTCGGGAAGAAAGGCGACTTTGCGGCCCTGGAAGTGAACATGCGCCCGGCCGGCGGATATACCCCCGACATGATGGACTTCGCGCATTCCACGGACGTGTACCAGATATACGCGAATATGGTGACCGGGGACACACGCGGCCTGCCGGAGGCGGAGAAGCATTATTACTGCGTATATGCCAGCCGCAAGGACGGCCATTCCTACGCGCACACGCATGAGGAAATCATGGCAGCCTACGGCAGCCGGATGATGATGCAGGAAGAAATGCCGCCGATGAACTGGCCGCAGATGGGCCGGTATATGTATACAGCCCGCCTGGAGACATTTGAGGAGGCACAGGCTTTCATTGACTTTGTGCAGGGAGCCTGACGAACCGGAAAAGCAGACAGACGAACAGGGAGGGAAAACAATCATGGCGAACAGAATCATCAGCACCCAGAAAGCACCTGCGGCGATCGGGCCGTATTCCCAGGCCATCATGGCCGGCAATATGCTTTTTACCTCCGGCCAGCTCGGCCTGGAGCCGGAAACCGGTATCCTGCCGGAAGGAATTGAGGCCCAGGCAAAACAGTCCCTGCAGAATATCCGGGCCATCCTGGAGGAAGCGGGACTGCAGAAAACCGACGTGATCAAAACGGTGGTATACCTGAAGAATATGTCCGATTTTGCGGCAGTGAACGCGATTTATGCTGATTTCTTCGGCGATCACAAGCCCGCCCGGTCCTGCGTGGAAGTCGCGGGACTGCCGAAGGGCGGACTGGTTGAGATTGAGGTAGTCGCGGCAAAGTAACGCATGACCGGTAAATAAAAAAGGAACCCGGATTCCGGAAAGCGTAAATCCCGATGAAATTCTGTAAAACCCCTGCCAACCCGAACGCACTGCCCTGCGTGCACCGGGTGATGGAATACCTGGCCGGCCTTGCCGGAAACGGCATCCTGACCGGGCAGCATACCCAGACGATGGCGCAGGAGGAACTGCACCATATTGAGAAGATCACCGGCAGGCAGCCCGCCCTGCTGGGATTTGAGCTGCTCGCATACTCGCCCAACATCAATTACCTGGAGACGGATGAGGCGTGCATGACGGAGGTGCAGAACAATTACGGCACCCTGAAACGCGCGTGGGAGTGGGCGGAGCAGAAGGGCCTGATCACCTTTACCTGGCACTGGTTTTCCCCGCTGGGCGGACATGGGAAATCCTTCTTTACAGAGAACACGGATTTTGACGCGGACCGGGCCCTGACGGAAGGAACGCCGGAAAACCGGGCCCTTATTTCCGACCTGGATACCATGGCCGGAATCCTGCGGCCGTTCTGCGACCGGCAGGTGCCGATCCTGTGGCGGCCGTTCCATGAGAGCGAAGGCAAATGGTTCTGGTGGGGAAGCAAAGGCCCGGAAACCGCTGCCCGGCTGTACCGGATGATGTATGAGCGGTTTACCGGGGTCCACGGGCTGAACAACCTGATCTGGGTATGGAATTCCCCGCTGCCGGAAGGCTATCCCGGGGACGATGTGGTGGATATTATCTCAAGGGACATGTATCCGCCGGCGCACTGCCACACCAGCCAGCACGACAAGTGGGAAGAACTGCGGAAAATCACCCCGGCCGGGAAGATCACCCTGATCGGCGAGATCGGATCGCTGCCGGATATCTCCGCTGTGCAGCGGGACAAAACCGGCTGGGTCAGCTTTATGGCATGGTCCGGAATATTCTGCCTGCGGGAAGATTTTACGGATTTCCCGACCCTGAAGGCTGTCTACAGCCATCCCTACGCGGTAACCAAAGACCGGCTGCCGGTCCTGTACTGAAACCACCGGCATCATTCCTGTATCCGCAATAACCAGCAGAAATAATGACCCGCGGAGGAATCCCGCGGGTCATTGATCATCTGCCCGGAATCAGTTACAATAAAACAAAACCAGAATGTTTCATTCAGCGGAAACCGAAAAACAGGCTCCGCACCGACCTGAATCCGGAGGGAAATATGATTACACTGAACCTTTACTATACGGGAAAACCCGGGGCAGCCAAAGCCTTTGCGGAAGAAATGGAAGCGTCCGGCACCGCAGCGCAGATCCGGCGGGAACCGGGCAATCTCCGGTATGAGTATTTCCAGCCTGTGAATGACCCGGACACAATCCTGCTGGTGGATTCCTGGACCGACCAGGCCGCAATCGATATCCACCATGCAACGCCCATGATGGCCACGGTTGCCGCGCTGAGGGAGAAATACGACCTCCACATGCATGCGGAAAGATACGTATCGGAAGATCTCGGAACAGACGGGAAGTTCATCCGGAAGTAATCTATCTGAATTCGAAGGATAAAAGATGTTTGAGATTCATTTTGGCATTCCGGAAATGGAAGAGCTGTGGAACAGGCTGGAGAAAAAGCATCAAAGAGGTGCCGTGATATGAAAATGTTCGGAAGCGGCATCAGCTACCTGACCATTGACCTGATCGGGATATGGAAAACCAGCGATGAGCATGATTTCGCAGAAAAGAGGGACAGGTATCTGTCTACGGAAAAACCGCCGGATGCTTTCTATTACCATCAACTGGACTATGGCCGGATGAAGAAGATCGTTCAGTTCATTGACCGGTATCTGGACAGCGTGACGCCTGAGAACGAAATGAAGATGGAGATCTACTTCAATCAGGATCAACCGGCCTTTATCGATGATGAGGTCAATACACGTCTGTTCAATTTCTACTATGCCGACAAAGTCTATGCGTTTGCCCGGGAAAATGGTCTGCGCATCAGGATCCATACAATTGTCTGGTACTGGCATGTTCCCCGGCAGTTGACCGAATATCTGCAAAACAAAAGCGCAGAAGACAGGAAAAGGCTGACATTTCTGTTTATCAAAACCTATATGCAGTGTCTGAAGGAGCGGTACCCGGACGCATACAGTGTGGAACTGATCAATGAGATTGCGGCAGATCCGGACGAAATCAGGATGCTCCGGGAAGAAGGAAAGCCGGTCTATGAGGTCGATGACGAAGGTGTTCGGATTGATGAATGGTATCGATTGTTAGGGAAGCATTATTATATCGAGATCTTTCGCCTGGCGCGGGAAGTGTTCGGGGACCGGATTAAGCTGTTCTATAATGATAACAACGAGGGAAACCGGGAAAAGCAGATCATTTTCAAAACGGTGATCGATCAGATCAAAGCGTATGAGCAGGAACACGGGATCAGGTTGATCGACGGATTCGGAATGCAGTGCCATTTCTGGGGATCTGAAACTGAAACCCGGGCTTATATGGAAGAAATGTTCAACCATTGCAAACGTCTGGGTGTGGAACTACAGATTACGGAATTTGACATAAGCAACCACAGTACGAAAGAGATTCAAGAATCCATTTTCAGCAGCTTTGCGGAAGTTGCCAGCCAATACGGTATCGAAGTTTTCACAACATGGGGGCTGAACGACATTGTTTCATGGCTCCATGGAGAAGAAGCGTCTCTGGTGAATTCCAGATGTGACCCAAAACCATTCACGATGAAGTATATTGAAGCGTTTTCCGGGAAATACAATCACGAAAAAAGCATGGAGAAAAAAAGAAATGCTGATTGAAACGACAAGGCTGATCGTCCGTCCGTTCCGGGAGAAAGACGCTGACACGTTGTACAGGATCAAAAGCGATCCACAAGTGATGGAATTTTGCCCGGATTTTCTGGATGTTGACGCAAAGCAGGCAGATATGCCGGGTTATATCCGTGCTTTCCAAATGATTGAGGAAAGCGGCGATACTGACACATGGCGATGCTATGCCATTGAAAGCAGGGAAACAGGTGAGGTGTTGGGTGCCCTTACTTTCTGTAAACAGAAAATGCTCCATGAATATGATCTTGGATGGATGATGATCAGTTCCTATACCGGTAAAGGCTATGCATCCGAAGCAGCAGAAGCGTTTGCTGAGTATTTCTGCCGGACACATAATGTCGATTATCTGACCGCGGTCATGGATGTGGACAATCCGGCCTCTCGCAGAACAGCGGAAAAGAGTGGGTTCCGACTCTTTGAAAAGAGGACTGTATACGACTATCACTACAACCGGTATTGCGATGATTACTACTATTTCCGCAGGTACTGGTCCGGCTGCACCTTGAAAGGCCGGTATTACGGTGATTCTCCGTATTACGGACGTTCAACGTCTGGTAAGGAGGAAGAACCGCGATGACAGGCTGCAGACCGGATGAACACTGCTTCGTGAACACCCCCTTGAACCTCCTGAACACCCCTTGGCGAACACCCGACGGGAAAGCACGAAATCCGCTGATTCCTTTGAAATCAAAGTCTTCAGCGGATTGAACACGGCTACATCATTTTGTTGCAAACTCGACCACCAGGTCAGTCCCTGCTGGTCACTTCAACAGACTGCCCGGTAGCCAAAACGTGGTGGCATGGCTCAGTCGGTAGTCCCTTGTGGTCGGAACATCAAACGCGTGGTGGCATGGCTCAGTCGGTAGGACACACTGTGGGTTCTACATTCACAACAGCCGCCGCGGTTGCCCAGATTCCCCGGTTCCACAGTATTTGGTCGCATGGCTCAGTTGGTAGGGCAAGGCAAGCGTACTGTTGTACCAGCTTTCCACCAGAAACACCTTGGTTTTACCCCCGGAAATTTTCGGCGTCACCCACTCGCTTCGCGAGCGGCTGCCGCCGTAAGGCATTGAAATCAATGCCTCCCGGGCCTTGCCGCTTCCCCCAGGTACCCTGTTTTCCATCTTGTAGGTCTCCTGCATTTATGGTAAACTCCCCAGTGTTAGTATCCCCTCCGGGATCTTCAAAAAAGATCCCTTCCCTCGATCGTGTTAGTTAGTTTGGGGAAACGAAGTTGCTACATGATCGAAAAGTCCATGGTGGCATGGCTCAGTCGGTAGAGCACATCGTTCACATCGATGGGGTCGTTGGTTCGAGTCCAACTGTCACCACTCCCTCCCGTCATCGGGAGGGCTTTTTTTCGCCCTTTTTCACTTTCCGGCCTGTTTGCCCCAGAAACCGGCCTCCGGCGAAAAGCCGCCCAAACCCTTATCCCAGACCATTCCCGGCCCCGGAAAGCCCTCGGACGAGCCAACAGTGCGGCGATCAAAGCCGTTGCCCCGCTTCAGCCATGCCGCTGATCTTTTATCCGCTTTTCCGGCCCCGAAAGTATTTGACTGCCCTTTGTCTTCACATATTGTTCCAGAATAATAACTCTTGAAATTCGTTGCTTCTTGAGTGATAGATTCACTACCCCATGAGGGAATACAATCGGAGGGCAGGGTAATGACTGAAAACGATAAAAACCTGAGAATCTTGTTCGATGAGCTTGTCCCAAGAATCGGGAAAGCAAACTCGCTTGCCGGAGAAATTATCAGAGCTGCCGGAAGGATCGGTTACCGTTGGTCCAACGACGGTGATCAGATCGGAATTGGCTATGGAAAAGAAACCTGTAATGCGCCTGCTCGATTCCTCCTTATCCACGGTAATAACAACATTCGCGCTTTGGTCGCCACACTCTGGGGATTACCAGATTACAAGAAATATGAAAGGGTTCTTGATCAGTTGATTGGTGCAATCGTAGATTATGTGAACGAAATATGTCATGTCGCTGTTATTTTCCGGCAGAAGGATATTGGTCATCGCGTTGAAATAGGCGTAACTCTTCCTGGCGATCAGGGAAGAAAGGCTGACGTCAGAGAAGAAATGATATCCCGACCGGAGCAGAATAAACTGTGAAAGAATGCGGCCTAACCGCTCATTCGCGTCCGGGAAAGGCCGAACCACCAGCGCCCATGCATGGGAGACGGCAGCCTTGATCAACGGATGAATCGTCGTGTCCGCAATCAGGAGGCTGATTTCCCGTACGCTGTCCGGAATCATGAACGCCTTCGGCACTTCATAGGCAAGGCCGGTCATGGATGGAATTTCCGCGAAATCAGTCGCCCGATATCCCTCACCGCCGATCTCCATGTTTTCATTTAGAAGGCCTGCGACCGTGTTAATGAACTCTTCGGAAACCGGACGGTACAGATTGGAACTGATGAAGTTCAGGGCATTCCGGTTGTTTAGAATCAGCTGTTCCTCAGCGGACTGCGGCTCCATGTCTCCCTGAATGAAGGCCATGGCATCCTGCATGGTGAGCTG
>JAFRTK010000112.1 GCA_017427165.1 Clostridia bacterium | reverse complement strand
TCCGCCCGGATTCCCGTCATCTGCTCCAGCAGCTCTGCGCCTTCTTCCTCACGCACCGATACCGCCCGGAAGCCCCTTGTCCATTTCCTTATCTTCCGCACCTTCCCTGCGGCAGGCATGGTCCGGATGCCCAGGCTTGCGGCATACGCGATCTTCGGCATCCCTTCCGGGGCGAACGTCAGGAAATAAGCGGGATTCAGCCACACCGGATTCCAGATCTGGTCGCTCCCGCACAGCAGAATGTCGTACTTTCCGGCCTGTTCCGCCAGCTCCCGCCGGTTCCTGCAAACCGGGCTCATCTGCATGCACTCCCGGTAAAAGGCCGGAATCGCGCCGCTCTTTTTCCGGGCGCCTTCCTGCCCGGCTTTGACAGAACGTTTCCGCAGGCCATCGATAATCAGTTTCGGATGGTTCCCGCTTCCGATCAGGTTCCGGATCTTCTCTGCCCGGTCCGGAAGGTAGTCGATATGCTCGCATTCGTATCCCAGGGCACGGAGCACCCGCTGCAGCGCGTATGCCTGCAGGGATGAACCGTAGTTGTCGTTATGAAGGAATGTCATGATCCCGATGCGTGCCATCACCGTTCCTCCGTCTGTCAGCCTTCCCGGGTCAGGATATCTGCGATCCGTTCGCACGCGTGGCCGTCCCCGTAGGGATTCTCCGCATGCGCCATGGCTTCGTATGCACTCCTGTCATCCAGCAGCCGGGTGAACTCACGGTAGATTTTCTCTTCGGAGGTTCCCACCAGCTTCAGTGTGCCGGCAGCGATACCTTCCGGCCGCTCCGTCACGTCGCGCATCACCAGCACCGGCTTGCCGAGGCTGGGCGCTTCCTCCTGGATGCCGCCGCTGTCCGTCAGGATCAGGTAGCTGCGGGCCATCAGGTTATGGCAGTCAATCACTTCCAGCGGCTCAATCAGCCGGATCCGGTCGCAGCCCGCCAGTTCTGCCGCGGCGGCTTCCCGGACCACGGGATTCATATGGATCGGGTACAGGGCTTTGACGTCCGGATGTTCCTCCACCACCCGGCGGATGGCGCGGAACATGTTGTGCATCGGCTCGCCAAGGTTTTCCCGCCGGTGTGCGGTCAGCAGGATCAGGCGGCTGCCGGAGGCCCACTCCAGTTCGGGATGCGTATAATCCCTGCGGACGGTTGTCTGCAGCGCATCAATGACCGTGTTGCCGGTGACATACACGGTTTCCGGCTTTTTCCCTTCCCGGATCAGGTTCTCCCGGCTCAGGGGTGTCGGCGAAAAATGATAGCGGGTCACAATCCCCGTCGCCTGCCGGTTGAATTCCTCCGGGTACGGGGAGAACGCGTCGTAAGTGCGGAGCCCCGCCTCCACATGGCCGACAGGAATCTGCATATAATAACAGGTCAGTGCAGTGGCAAACGTCGTGCTCGTATCCCCGTGCACCAGCACCACGTCGGGTTTTTCCTTCTCCAGGATTTCCCGCATGCCGTTCATCACATTGATGGTAATGTCAAACAGCGTCTGCCGGTCCTTCATGATGGCCAGGTCATACTCCGGCACCACCTGGAACGCGTCCAGCACCTGCTGCAGCATGCTCCGGTGCTGTCCGGTCACGCAGACGACCGTCTGGATTCCGTCCCGTTTCCGGAGTTCCTTCACCAGCGGGCACATTTTAATCGCTTCCGGCCGGGTTCCGAATACCAGCATTATCTTTTTGTTCCGGGTGCCATTCCCTTCGTTTGCCATACTGCTTCCTCCGCTATTTCTGATAAATCATGCTGCGGTTGACGCTGGGGGCTTCATTTCCTTTCGGGTAAAACAGGATGTTTCCCTCCCGGATCATCACGGTTCCGGTGGATCCCGCCAGCTGTTTTTTCTCCAGCAGCAGCCGGATCAGTTTCTCCGTCAGCACCGGTCCCCCGCCCCGGGTGAGGCAGTCCTTCCACAGGGTGCAGCGGCAGGATGGTTCCGTGCAGCTGAATGCCCGCGGTGTTTCCTGCAGCTTTCCTTTCCCGCATATGGGACAGGTGGTTCCTTCCAGGACCGCAGCAGCAAACCCGCCCTGCCGTCCTTTTCCGCCGGTCCGCTTCCGCCTTTCGTCTTCCGGGAATACCACTGCGGATGAGGCATTCCGGGCATAATCCACCAGGAAGCTGCTCATCCTCCGGATGCCGTCCATGAACCGGCCGGCATCCTGTTTCCCGTCGGTGATCTCGTGCAGGGCCAGTTCCCACCGTCCGGTCATCTCCGGGCTGGCAATCTCCGCCGGCATGATATCGATCAGCAGGACGCCCTTGTCGGTCGCCTGCAGCGTTTTGCCTTTCCGGGCCGCGTAGCCGACCTTCAGCAGGCGTTCGATAATTGCCGCCCGGGTAGCCGGGGTGCCGATACCGCTTCCCTTCATCTGCTTTGCCAGCTCTTCATCGTCCAGCTCTTTGCCGGCCGTTTCCATTGCGGCCAGCAGGCTCGCGTCCGTATGCGGGGCCGGCGGCTTGGTTTTATCTTCTTTGACCGCCGCGTCCCGGACAATGCGGGTATCCCCCTCGTTCAGGGGCGGAAGCGGTCCTTCCTCTTCCTCTTCACCCTTTGCCTTTTTGCGGGCCTTCGGCGGGTTTTCCAGCGGCGGGATATCGTGCCATCCGTTCACGACGATCACCTTGCCGTTGGTGCGGAAGCGGTGTTCTCCCACCTCCGTAATAATCTTCGTGGCATCATAGTCGCAGGCCGGGTAAAATGCCGCCAGCAGGCGCCTGGCCACCATGTCATACAGTTTCCGCTCATCCTCGCTGAACTTTGACATGTCCGGCTTTTTCGCCGTCGGGATAATGGCATGGTGATCCGTCACTTTGGAGGCGTCAATGGTTCTTTTGGATACCGGCAGCTTTCCGTCGCGCAGGGCGCCCGGTACAAACTTCTGGTAGTTCTCCGGCAGGATCTTCATGGTCTGCACCACCCGGGGAATCATATCGGGCGGCAGATACCGGCTGTCCGTCCGGGGATAGGTCAGCGCCTTATGGGTTTCATACAGGCTCTGGGCAGTCTTCAGCGTCTTGTCCGCGGTAAATCCCAGCATGCGGTTGGCGTCCCGCTGCAGGCTGGTCAGGTCGTACAGCTGGGGCGGCAGTTCATGCTTCCGGACCGTTTCCGCCTGGACAACCCGGCCTTCCTTCCCCTTCACCGCGCCGGCAATCGCGTCCGCCTCCGCCTTTGTTTTCAGGTGGGTGTCCGGATCCAGCTGTTCGGAGAACCATGTCCCCCTGTAATCGCCGAAATCGGCGGTTACCGTGCAGAATCCTTCCGGTTTGAAGTTCTCAATTTCCTTCCGCCGCTTTACCAGGATCGCCAGCGTCGGCGTCTGGACCCGCCCCACGCTCAGCAGTGCGTTGTATCTCAGCGTAAACGCCCGGCTGGCGTTCATACCGACCAGCCAGTCCGCTTTGCTCCGGCAGCGGGCGCTCTCGTACAGGCCGTCATAGTCGCTTCCCGGGCGGATCTGCCGGAATCCCTCGCGGATCGCCTCATCCGTCATGGAGGAAATCCACAGGCGGTCGAACGGCTTTTTGCATCCGGATTTTTCATATATATAGCGGAAGATCAGTTCTCCCTCCCGCCCGGCATCCGTCGCGCAGATCAGGGAGTCCGTCTCCTTGTCGCAGATCAGCTTCTTTACCTTGCTGTACTGGCTCTTTGTGGCGCTGATCACCTTCAGCGGGATTTCCTCCGGCAGGATCGGCAGCGTATCAAATGTCCATTTCTTCAGGTGCTCGTCCATCTCGTCCGGTTCCATCAGGGTCACCAGGTGGCCGACTGCCCAGGTTACAATATACTGGTCGCCGATCAGGCATCCGTCCCCGGATGTCCGGCAGCCGATCACCCGGGCAATATCCCGGCCGACGCTTGGCTTTTCTGCAACCACGACGATCTTTCCCACGCTCTGCTTCCTCCGTTCTGGTTTTCTATTATATCATATTTTTCTGCCTTTTCGGTTCTCCACGGCCGGATCCTTGATTGTTAACATCTTTGTAACATTTTCTTTACAATTTTGCATCAATATGCTATACTCAGTTCATCAGAAATGAACTGAACGTCCCGAAAGGGGGAATTCACCGTGCGTCGTAACCGGATCCTGTGCCTGCTGATCGTGATTGTAATGGCTGTCCTGGCCTGTGGCCCGGCGTACGCCCTGAAGGCCTCCACGCTGTGCCGGGGATCAAAAGGTGATAACGTCCGCCTGCTCCAGCAGGCGCTGATCAATCTCGGCTATCTGTCCGGAAAGGCCGATGGGAAATTCGGGCCGATGACCGAAGAGGCAGTGATCAGATTCCAGAAGGCCAACAGCCTCACGGCGGACGGCCTGGCCGGAACCAAAACCCTTTCCCTCCTTTTAGGCGGACAATCCACGCAGGTTGTCCAGCCTGCTGTTACGGCTCCTGCTGCGCAGGTATCCGCTCCGGTTCAGGTGCCTGCGTCTTCCGAATCTTCCCAGGTCCCTGCGCCAGCTGTGTCATCTTCCTCTTCCGGCGGGTTGTTCGGCGGGGATTACTCCACCATCAGTATCGGCGACCGCGGTTCCCGGGTCAAAACCATGCAGCAGGCACTGGTTACCCTGAAATACCTTTCCGGCAAAGCGGACGGCATTTTCGGACAGCAGACGCTCAACGCCGTGTATAAATTCCAGAGCCGGAGCGGCCTCAAGCAGGACGGGCTGGCCGGGAAGAAAACCCTGACCGCCCTGGAATCCGCCGTCATCAGCGGCAGTTCCGCTTCCCAGGCATCCGCATCATCCACCCAGGCATCTGCTTCCGCGCAGACTGCCCAGGCGTCCTCTTCTTCATCCGCTTCAAAGCCGGATGCTTCTTCCGCGGTCACAACCGCGTCCGTTTCCGCTCCGGGAGTCAGCAGCATCAGACTGCTGCACTGGTTCAATGATGTCAAGCCTTCCCTGAAGAACGGGGACCATCTGCTGATCTATGACCCGGCCACCGGGCTGAGCTGGACCCTCAGTGTCCTGTCCCGCGGCCGCCACTGCGACAGTGAACCGCTCACCAGGGCAGATACAGACACCATGGTGCAGTCCTTCGGCGGCAAGAATACCTGGAGCCAACACGGCGTTTACGTCAAACTGCCGAATGGTACATGGACGATCGGATCCACGCATGATATGCCTCACCTGTCCGGCAGTATCAAGGACAACGGTTTTGACGGCCACCTGTGCGTCCACTTCCTGCGGAACATGGAGGAAGCCGAGACCAACGACCCGAACTACGGCGTCTCCAACCAAAAAACGATCCGTGAGCTCTGGAAACGAATTTCCGGCCAGGAAATAAATTACTGACCTGTCAATCAAAAACCCTTGACAATCGAATAATTTGCTGTATAATGCCTCCTGTCAGGGATTGTCCCTTGACAGGAGGCATTCTCAATGGCGAAGGAAGAGCTTCAGAAAAAGGTGGATCTTGCCTTTCTCTCCGCATTCTACGGCGGCCTGTTGACGGATAAGCAGCGGCAGGTTCTCTCCCTCCATTGCGAGGAGGATCTTTCCCTCGGTGAAATTGCCGAGGAGGTCGGCATTTCCCGCCAGGCCGTGCACGAGACGATTACCCGCGCAGCCTCGCGGCTCAATGAGATGGAATCTTCGCTGGGAATGGCCGCCCGCTTCCGCCGGATGGAATCCGGCCTGGAGGAAGCGCTCTCCGCCCTGAAACAGCAGGACTATCACCGGGCGGAAGACCTGTTGACCGGTCTTCTGGCTCTGGATCAGGAGGAAACCGATGGCCTTTGAGGGCTTAAGCGAAAAACTGCAGGGCGCGCTGCGGAAAATGACCGGGCGTGGCCGGCTGAGCGAGCAGGACGTGAAGGCGGGCATGCGCGAGGTGCGCATGGCACTGCTGGAGGCGGACGTCAACTACGCGGTCGCCAAGGATTTCATCCGCAAGGTGACCGACCGCTGTGTCGGGTCCGATGTCCTTTCCTCCCTCACGCCGGGACAGCAGGTAATCAAGATCGTCAACGAGGAAATGACCGAGCTGATGGGCAGCACCAACGCCCGGCTCAACTGGTCCTCCTCCGTGCCAACCATCTTTATGCTCTGCGGCCTGCAGGGTGCCGGTAAAACCACCATGTGCGCCAAGCTGGCCGGATACCTGGTCAAGCAGGGCAAGCGGCCGATGCTCGCCGCGTGCGATATCTACCGCCCGGCTGCCATCAAACAGCTGCAGGTAGTCGGCCAGCAGGTCAATGTCCCCGTCTTTGAGAAGGGAACGCAGGATCCGGTGAAAACCGCGAAGGAAGCGATTGAGTACGCCCGGTATTATCAGCGGGATGTGCTGATCATCGACACCGCCGGCCGCCTGCACATCGATGAGGAACTGATGGACGAACTGCTCCGGATCCGGGACACCGTTCACCCCTCTGAAATCCTGCTGACCGTCGACTCCATGACCGGTCAGGACGCGGTAACCGTGGCCAAGGCCTTCGATGAGAAGCTGGATGTCACCGGCGTCATCCTGACCAAGCTCGACGGCGATACCCGCGGCGGCGCGGCGCTGTCCATCAAGGCGGTCACCGGAAAACCCATCAAGTTCAGTGGTATCGGCGAAAAGCTCACTGACATCGAGCCCTTCCATCCGGACCGGATGGCTTCCCGCATCCTGGGAATGGGCGACGTGCTGACCCTGATCGACAAGGCGGCGGAAGCCTTCGACGAGAAGGACGCCGAGAAGTTCGCCCGCAAGGGCCTCAGCAACAAGCTGACCCTGGAGGACTTCCTCGACCAGATGCAGAGCATGAAGAAAATGGGCGGCCTCAAGAGCATGCTGAAAATGCTGCCGGGTATGGGCAGCCAGGACCTCGACGTGGACGATGACGCCATGAAGAAGCCCGAAGCCATCATCCGGTCCATGACGCCGAAGGAGCGCCGCGATCCTTCCATCCTGAATGCGTCCCGCCGCAAGCGCATTGCCGCCGGCTCCGGCACCACCGTCCAGGATGTCAACGCCCTGATCCGCCAGTTTGAGCAGGCCCAGCAGATGATGAAGCAGATGATGGGCGGTAAAGGCAAAAACCGCATGCGGATGCGTTTCCCCGGGATGTAATATCCCCTCCCCGTTTGATTGGACTCATATACCGGGTATATGATTTCCGATAGATTATTAATTTATTTTACAGGAGGAATCCCAAATGTCCGTTAAAATTCGTCTGAAGAGAATGGGTATGAAGAAAAAGCCTTTCTATCGCGTTGTGGTCGCTGATATTCACAGCCCCCGTGACGGCCGGTTCATCGAGGAGATCGGTTACTACGATCCCATGACCAAGCCCGCGGAAATCAAAGTGGACAACGACCGCGCGAAGTACTGGCTCGGTGTCGGCGCCCAGCCCACCGATACCGTGCGCATCCTGCTGAAGAAGTCCGGCGCCATCGAGGAGAAATAATCTGACCTGCGCCCGCAGCACCGGTACGGCGGCAGTCTGCCTGTCTGTTCCGGTACCCGGGAAGAAAGGATGTACCCATGCAAGAACTTCTTACCTATGTGGCGCAGTCACTGGTGGAACATCCCGAGCAGGTGAGCGTCACTGTGACCGAGGGCCCTGAGGCTGTTATCCTGGAGCTGCATGTTGCCGAGGATGATATGGGCAAGGTCATCGGGAAACAGGGCCGCATTGCCAAGGCCATCCGCGCCGTGGTAAAGGCGGCTACGGCTAAAAACAGCAAGCCTGTTTTTGTCGAAATCCAGTAATATGAAAAGCGCGGGGTCCGGATCTGTTTCGGATCCCGCGCTTTTTCAGGGAGTTGTCTGAATGCAGGATTATCTGATGATCGGCGTTGTCCTGAAACCGCAGGGCATCCGGGGCGAAATCAAAATCAAGCCGTACGCGGCGGATGTTTCGCTCTTCGGGGAATGGAAAACGCTTTATGTGAAGGAAAACGATACCTTCTCCCCTGTTCCGTGCGCCGTCAGCCGCATCCACGACGGATTTGTGTATGCCGTCCTGGCCGGCTGCAAAACCGCGGATGACGCGGAAAAGCTGCGGGGGAAGGAATTATATATCGACCGGGCGCATGCCGCGCAGCCGGAAGACGGTGCGGTTTATATTGCCGACCTGGTCGGATGTACCGCCGTGGATGAAACCGGCCGCATCGTCGGCGTGCTGACCGATGTGTTGCAGTATGGCTCCGTGGATACCTGGGTGTTCCGGACGGAAACCGGAACGCTGATGGCTCCGGCCCTGCTTTCTGTTTTCCCTGAGGTCGATCCGGAAAACCGCCGGATCTCCGTTGTCTCCGAAAAGCTCCGGGAGGTGGCGGTCATTGACGATTAATATCCTGACCATCTTTCCGGAGATGTTCGAAAGCGTCTTCGGGACCAGCATCCTCGGCCGTGCCCGGGAGCAGGGACTGCTCGATATCCGCCTCACGGATATCCGCCCCTATTCCGCCAGCAAGCATAAAAATACGGATGACTACCCCTTCGGCGGCGGTGCCGGCATGGTCATGATGGCGCAGCCGATCATGGATGCGATGGCAGAAGCTTCCGCGGCGGCTCCCGACGCCCGGCGGATCTACCTGGGACCCCGCGGCCGGAAGCTGACCACCGAGGTTGCCCGGGAGCTGGCCCGCGAGCCTTCCCTGATCCTGCTCTGCGGCCATTACGAGGGTGTGGACCAGCGGGCGCTGGATGCCTGCATCGACGAGGAAATCAGCATCGGGACTATATCCTCACCGGCGGCGAGCTGGCCGCCATGGTGCTCACGGACTGTGTGGCCCGTTTTATTCCCGGCGTGCTGGGCAGTGCAGACAGTCCGGAGGAAGAATCCTTCTCGGACGGGCTGCTGGAATATCCCCAGTATACACGTCCCCGCGACCTGAACGGCCGCTGTGTGCCGGATGTCCTGCTTTCCGGCGACCACGCGAAAATCCGCGCCTGGCGCCGCCGGGAAAGCCTGGCTGCCACCGCGCGTCTCCGCCCCGATCTCCTGGCTTCCGCGAAGCTGGATGACGGGGACCTGAAAATACTGAAGGAGCTGGAAGAAACATGTTTCTCAGAAAGCTGACGGTTATCCTGGTCCCGCTGGCCATGCTGGTCCTGCTCTGCGTACTGATGTCGGTTCTTTTCTCATTCAGCTGGTACTTTGGAGGCTTGCTCATTGGCCTGCTGCTGGGTGCCTCCCTCGGTCTGCTGCTGCCGCTTGCCGGCGCGACCCGCCTGCGGGAGCCGTTTGCCTGGCTGCTCTTTATTCCGGCCGCGGTCATCCTGCTGATACTCCTGTACCAGTACCTGGCCTCTGTCGGTGTCGGGCATGCGATTCCGGTCCTGCGGCTGCTGGTCGTTCCCTCGGATTATCACGGTTCGCTTTATGTCGCGGTGGAAAGCGCTTTCGCCGCCTACATGCTGGCCTTCTCCATCCGTACCGGCCGCGGAATCTGACCGGTGAAATGAGGTGCAATATGCAAACCATCTATCTGGACGCTTCCTCCTATTCCACGCCGCATGAACTGCATGCCGCGCTGAAGTCCATGCTTTCCCTGCCGGAATACTACGGCATGAACGCTGACGCGCTGAATGACTGCCTGTCGGAGCGCCGGGAACCGGTCCGCCTGTGGATCGCGTCCCGCGGCGATGGAGAAGTCACCCGTGCGCTGGATCGGATCTGCGCAGTGGTTGAGGATAACAACGGCTCGGTAAAGGAGTTATAAGCATATGAAACTGCATCTGCTGGGAGTCAACGGTCCGTTCCCGGAAAGCAATGGCGCCACCTCCGGATACCTGCTGCAGGCGGACAGCGCACTGATCCAGCTGGACCTGGGCAGCGGCGTACTGTCCCGCCTCACTGCGCTCACCGCGCCGGAATCCGTGGATGCGCTGTTCCTGTCCCACTGGCATTTTGACCATGCCGCGGATATTCCGGTGCTGATGTACCGGCTTCAGGCAATGGGCTTTGGGGAAGGCGGACCGCAGCTGGCGGTTTATGCACCGGTCGATGAATCCTCCGCCCTGCGGAAGATCGTGGCGTCCGTTCCCTGCTTCCGGCTCACGGATATTGCACCCGGCGGCACCGTTACCGTCGGCTCCTGCAATATCCATGTCGGGGAAGCCCGCCATCCGGTCCCGGCTGTATCCTTCCGGATTGAGGAAGGCGGAAAAGCGTTCGGTTATACCGGTGATACCAATACCCTGCCATCCCTTGCCGGATTCTTCCGGAATGTGGACCTGCTCCTGGCGGACGGGCTGTTTCCCGCTGCGGACTGGGCAGAAGGAAAACCGCACCTGTCCGCGGAACTGGCCGCTTCCCTGGCCGTGGAAGCCGGGGCCGGAGCGCTCGTGCTCACGCATCTCAATCCTGTTTATCCGCCGGAAATCCTGTTGCAGGAAGCCCGGCAGAAATACCCCCGTGTCCTGCTGGCGTCCGCCGGCCAGGTTCTCCCCGTATGACTTCCCGTCAGCGGTCCTGGCTGCTCCCGCCGGCTGTGCTGGCACTGATTGCCGGCATCCTCATCGGCCGCGGCACCCCATCCCCGGCGTTTGCGCTGGTCGCATGCCTGCCGGTACTGGCCGCCATCCTGCTCGGAAAAGGTATCCTGCGGTTTATTGGCTGCCTGCTCCTGTCACTGGCTGTCGGAACGGCCGCCGGCAGCCTGGCCTGGCATCCGTCCCTGCCGCCCGAAGCGGATTACGATGTGCAGGGCGTCATTTCCGATGAAATCCGTTCCGGTCATTTCGGCCAGGTCCGTGTCAAACTTGCCCATGTTACGCTCAACGGCCGGGAGCATTCCGGCGGAGCTTATTGGACCTTCTATCTTTCGGAGGATGAAGAACTTCCGGCCGGACTGGAACCGGGAAAACTGGTTTCTTTCATGGCCGGGCTGTACCATCCGTCCGGCTCTGTCAATCCGGACGGATATGATTTCCGGGAAGAGCTGCTCCGGGAGGGAATCGATATCGGGCTTTACGGGCAGGAAAACCTGTCAGTATCCGATCCGCCGTTCTTTTCCTTTCCGGGTGCCGCCGCTTCCCTGCGCCATCAGCTGACCGTCATGCTGATCGACCGGATGGGGGAAGAAACCGGCGGGTATACCGCGGCGCTGCTTTTCGGCCAGCGTTCCCTGATCCCGTCGGAAGACCGGGATGCCTTTTCCCGGCTGGGAATCGCGCACCTGCTGTCCGTCAGCGGATTCCACGTGGGAATCCTGGTGGCCCTGCTGGCTCTGCTCTTCCGCCTGCTTCACCCGCGTCCGGTCCTGCGTTTTGGGCTCTATGCAGCCGTCCTGGCTGCCTACTGTGCGCTGTGCGGAATGAACCCGCCGGTTGTCCGGGCTTCCCTGCTGCTGCTGGTTTCCCTGTATGGTAAGATCCTGAACCGTCCCCGCAGCAGCCTCCATTCCCTGAGCGCAGTTCTTTATGTGATGCTGCTCTGGTCCCCGGTTCAGCTGACCGGCGTTTCCTTCCTGCTCACTTTCTCGGCAGTACTCGGCCTGGCGCTTGTCACGCCCGGGATTACGCGGCACAATCCTTTCCGCCGCACGCTGCCCCGGTGGCTGTGGGAATCCGCGGCGGTGGTGCTGGGAGCCCAGCTGGGAGTCCTTCTCCCGGAGCTCTGGTTCTTCCAGAAGCTGCCGCTGCTCGGCTTCCTGGTCAGCATACCCGCAACCGCCTATACTTCCGCGCTCATCGCGCTGGACTGGATCGCGCTGCTGTTGCTGCCCGTACCGGGTATATCCGGTCTCCTGGCTTCCGTGGCTTCTGCGGCCACATCGCTGATGACCGGCGTGGTCCGGAATCTGGCGGCGGTGCCCGGCATTTCGCTCTGGGTCCATTCCCCTTCCGTACTCACGGTCTTTGGCCTCCTGCTGCTGACCGCCGCCCTCTGCGCAATACTCCGCCTGTCCCGGAAAACCCGGATCTGCCTGCTGGCGGCCGGCGTTGCGCTGACGGTTGTTTCACTGCTTCCCGCTCCGCATACTTCCACGGAATACATTCAGTTCAGTGTCGGCAATGCGGATGCCGCTGTATTGTGGGACCGGGATCGGGTAATGGTCATGGACACCGGCACGGATGACGGGGTTCTCAGTTCCTTCCTCCGCCGGCGCCGGCTGACCCCCGATGCGGTGATCCTGACCCACCTGCATGCTGACCATGCCGGCGGCCTGCGTTCCATGCTGGACGACGAAATCCCGGTTCCGCTCCTGCTGCTTCCGGCCGGTGCGGAAGACCAGCTGATCCATGAGGATATTGTCACACTCCTGGCAGAGCTTCGCGCTTCCGGAACCGAGGTCCGGTACATCGGAAAGGGAGACGATCTTCCCCTTCCATCCGGGAGCCTGGATGTTCTCTGGCCGGAGAGCGGAAAAACACGTCCGGGCCAGGAGGCGAATCATTATTCGCTGGTTTCCCTGCTCACCCTGGACGGAGTTACCCTGCTCCAGGCCGGGGATATTTCCGGGGAGTATGAAATGTATTCCGCCGTTCCTGCGGACCTGCTCAAGGCGGCGCATCACGGCTCGTCCTCATCCTCCTCTGAAGCATACCTGGCTGCGGTCGCCCCGCAGGCTGTCCTGCTGAGCTGTAAAAGCGAATCCCGCCATATTGCCTGGGCGGAGCAGCGTCTCAGTGCAGATACCGCGCTTTGGTCCACCGCCCGCAGCGGAGCGCTCACCCTTCGTTTTGAAGACGGGCGTGTCACCGTGATCCCGTATCTTTCGCCGGAAGAACCGATTCCCGAATCTGACCGATAAACAACCCGGAGGTGATCCGTCTTTGGAGCGGAAAGAATTTCTGCAGGCATTGTCCCGGAACCAGGTCCCTTCCGTCCTCCTGTTCGAGGGGGATGAGGAATACCTGAAGCAGTCGGCGCTTGCCGCGCTGCGGGAAGCCGTCCTTCCGGAAGGCATGCAGGATATGAATGAAACCATCCTGGAAGCCCCGGATACGGACCAGCTGATCGCCGCATCCGAAACGCTCCCCTTCCTGGCGGACCGGCGTCTTGTAATCGTCCGGGACCATCCGGCGCTCACCGGCCGGGCGGAGGGAGATGACCAGCTGGTAACCTACCTGGCTTCTGTTCCCTCCTCCACGGTTCTGTTGTTCTACTGCACCAAAAAGCCGGACGGGCGGAAAAAGCTGTACGGCGCCGTCAAAAAGCGTGGCGGGATCGTTACGTTTTCGCAGCTTCGTGACCGGGAACTGACCCTCTTCGTCACTTCCGCTTTCCGGGACCTGGGCAAGGAATGTGATGAACATACCGCGGATTTCCTGATTTTTACCTGCGGTTCAGATACCTCGAAGCTGCTGACTGAAGTGGCCAAGATTGCCGCCCACGCCGGAGAAAATGTCACAATCCATCCGGATGAGGTCCGGCAGCTGGCAACTCCTTCCACGGAATGTACGGTTTTCCAGATGGTGGACGCGGTCGTGGCCGGCCAGAATGACCGGGCTTTCCTGCTGATGCGCAACCAGCTGCTGGCCGGTGCGGACCGGCTGTATATGCTTTCCATGCTGCTGCGTCAGTTCCGTCTCCTGCAGCATATCCGGATCATGCAGTATGAAAAATGCAGCCGGGATACCATCCGCGCCAATTTGGGTGTCCCGCCCTTCGCCGTGGATCAGTACCTGCGCCAGGCATCCATGTATACCAATGCACAGATCAAAAAAGCGGTGAAGATCTGTTTTGATACGGAATATGCCGTGAAGTCCGGCCGCCTGAACCAGGAAGGATCCCTGGAGGCTGTCATGCTGAAGCTGCTTGCCCTGCGCTCCGCTGAAAGCTGATCATTTGTCTTTTTGCCCCGCCTGGTGTATAATGTTACAGATTTGTATCAGAAATAAGTCCGTACCGTCCGGCACGGAACCCGCAAAGGGAGGAATACCGCTATGAAGAAGATTGTTGCGCTGCTGCTCATCTGCTGCCTGACGCTAGGGCTCGCAACCGCCTATGCAGCCGGGCCGAAGATTACCAAACAGCCTGATTTCGGAAAATCCAAAGCGGAAGGCACTGTGATCATCGAGATCAAGGCCAAGAGCTTCAAAGGCCTCACCTGGCGCTTTGTCAATCCAGATACCGGCGAGGAACTGACCGCCAAGGAACTTTCCAAAACC
This sequence comes from Clostridia bacterium, assembly GCA_017427165.1. Lineage (GTDB taxonomy): Bacteria > Bacillota > Clostridia > Christensenellales > Aristaeellaceae > Aristaeella. The sequence continues at coordinate 25,348 of JAFRTK010000112.1, read as the reverse complement.
TTCAATGGCATTAAGGTCAAGAACCCGAACAAGCAGAAAATCACCCTGGAAAAAGTTCCGGCGGAACTGAATGGCTGGGAAGTTTACTGTCATCTGACCGGAAACGGCTATCAGGTCGATTCGGACCGCCTGACCATTGAGCTCGGTTATGCCGCCGAACCAACTGCCGAACCTGTTGCCGCTTCTGCCGCGGAAGCGGCCCCCGCAGCCAGTGAGCCTGCCGCGGAACCGGTGCCGGAATCCACCCCGACGGAGCCTGCCGCTGAGCCGGTCCCTGCCGAAGACGAGGAGGAAGATATTCCGGAACCGGAAACAATCACCGTTACCGGTGAGAACGTCACCCTGGTTCCCCTGGACAGCTTCGGCCGTCCGGATGAGGAAAACAGCGCCGCTTCCCTTACCTTTACGGAATTCGGCAGTGTGGAAGCCCGCGCGGACGGCGATGTGGAATACTGGGTCGTCAACGGAATCCGGGTGACTCCGAATGAAGGCGTCTCTTCCGTTAAGCTGCAGAATATCACATCCGATATGACGATTGCGGCGGTAGCGCCGGATCCGGATGATGTCCAGCTCAACAGCAGCGACCGCGTCCAGGTCGTCTGTTCCGGCTGCCGTTTCACCTACATGGCGGATAATCTCGTTTCCGTCACTGCCGGCAGCGTTCCGCGCGGTGCCGACATTATCGTCATGGCGGACAACACGACGGCTGCCGCCGGCGGATACAGCATCAACGGCGGCGATTTTACCCGCGAGGGAAAAATCTCCTTCCGCCTCACTGTTACAGAGGATACTGAAATCAAAACAAAATAATCCCGGTTCATAAAAGAGGAGCACCATCCGGTGCTCCTCTTTTTCTGTGTTTCCCGGTCGCCGCAGTTATACCGCAGCAGCGTAGGATACTTCGCGAAGGCGGTTGTTGTATTCCCGGTCCAGGCACATCCAGATCTGTGCGTCATCAACGGTTTCGAACTCGGGGGTACGTGCGGGGACCGGCATTCCGACCCGCGTATATTCCATCTGTACATACTGCCACGGGCGGACTTCCGGACGCTCGTACGGCTCCTTGGAATTGAAGAGCAGTGCCTGGTTGATGGCCTTGATCGTTGCCGCGTTCATCATTTTCATATATCTTTCCTCCATTTGTTCAGCGTCTCATTTGTCCAGCATCCGCAGCTGGCTTTTCGTGGGGATCTGGCTGTCCTTCAATTTCCCGATTACCCGGCCGATACAGCGTACCGGCTGGTCTTCCCGGAAGGTCATCGTCCGGTATGCGGGATTGTGGGAATGCAGTCCGTCTTCCCGGTACTCCTTGATGTATCCTTCGTTATCCACCAGGAAGATGCCGATTTCCCCGTAACGGAGATGTCCGGTATGCTCCACCAGTACCCGGTCCCCGTCCATGTACGTGGGTTCCATACTGTTGCCGCATACGGTGATCACTTCATCTGCCCGCTCCGTTTCCGGATCCGCCAGCAGGGTAATCCGTTCTCCCTGGGCTTCTCCCAGCGCGGCGCCGAATCCGGCCGCGGCTCCCAGGTCGTTCATGAACAGGGAAACCACCTTGGGCGGAACTGCCTCTTCGGAGGCCCGCTGGGCCGCCCGCCGGTCCCGGAGGGCTTCCATCTGCCAGAGAATCACCTGCCGATCCCCGCTTTCCAGCGAGGCGAACAGGGAAAGGATTTTCTGCTCTGCTTCCGTCCGTTTCGATTCCCGTCCGAAGAACCGGTTGATCGAAATCCGCAGCGCGTCGCACAGCCTCGGGATCGTATCCGGATCCGGCCGTGAATGGCCGGTCTCCCATCCGGCAACGGTGTTCCGGCTGACGCCTGTTTTCTCCGCCAGCTCAGCCTGGTTCATTCCCAGGGCGGTTCGCCGTGTTCGGATAACCTCTGCGTAATTCATGCCATTCACCTCTTACGGTCTGGATTCTACCATATAATGTTTCAATTGTCAACACTTTATTTATAATTTGTTTCATTTTGTAACATTCAGGGACTGAAAAGCGGTATCCGGGAAATCCGGATACCGCATATTTCGACTGTTTCCCGCACCGGGTTTCAGTTTTCTTCCATGATGATATCCTGCAGGATATACCGGAAGGACGGTGCGGAAGACGACTTGTTTTCCCGGTATCCCGCCTTCAGGTCGATTGTGTCCGCCGGTTCATCCGGATTCACGCCGGTATAGTTCCCGCGGAACACTTCCGTCTTCCCTTTTTTCAGGGAATCGATGACCCGGTTCAGCCGGTCCTCGGTACCGGGGGCCGCAAGCTGCTTGTTCAGTTCCAGCAGCTGTACCCAGTTCTGGTCAAATCCGGCGCTGATATCCCGCCCGTGGACATGTCCGGGGACAACGCTCTCAATCGTATGCCCGTTCATTACCGCTTCCGTTGCGCTGAGAATGTAGGGGGTCCAGTTGGTCCGCAGGCTGACCAGCGCGGTGGATGGCGCAACGTCCATCATGCTCTGGTGATACCCGACATGATACACCCGGTTCCCCTTCGCAGCGGCTTCCTCACACGCAATCGCCGGTGCAATGGTATTGGTGTGCTGGGAAATCACAATACATCCCTCTTCAATCAGCTGCCGGGCAACGTTCTTTTCCACGCTGTAATTGCTCCAGCTTCCCGTATAGCGAACCCGCATCACCGCTTCCGGAGCTGCCGCCCGCACTCCGAGGATAAATGCCGTATAGCCCGACACAACCTCCGCGCTGTTGTTGGCTGCCACATATCCGACCTTTGCGTCCTCCGGGCGGATATCCCCCGCGTCCATCAGGGCCCGGAGCTTCATTCCTGCGGCCACGCCGGCGACATACCGGGCCTGGTAGATTTCCCCGTTGAAGGTATGGTAATTCTCCGGCAGTTCCTTCGGATCAATTCCCGGCAGGGATACCTGGCAAAACTGGACATCCGGATATTCCGCGCACAGCTGCGCGGCTGCTTCCGTATCCACATTGATAAATATCAGCCGGCATCCCTTCCGGATCAGGTCGCGGATCGGTTCCTCCGCCTCCCTGCCGTGCACATTGCTCTGCACCAGGATCCGGACGCGGCGGCCGTACTGCTCCGCCAGTGCCCGCTGTCCCTGGGTGAAATTATATGTATAGGGTGTGCTTTCATCTTCTGAATAGATAAAACCGACTGCCATGGAGTTGTCCGGGCTGGTCCGCGTGAAATAGCCGGATGCCAGCGCGAACGCCAGCAGCATCAGGATACAGATGAGAGCCGTTGCGGCATAATACCTCTTTTTCATGGCGTCATGCCTCCTTTCCCTGCGGAGTCCCTGCCGGGCTTCCGGCATTCTCCGCGGGAGTTCCCTGTGTGCTTTCGTCCATCGGAATCCCGTACATCTTGTTGATATCGATTTCCCGGGTATGAATCAGGTTCAGCAGGATATCCACATATTTCGGATCAAACTGGGTGCCCCGGCCTTTTTCCAGTTCACCAAGTACATAGCTGAAGTCCATCTGCTTCCGGTAGACGCGGGTGGCGGTCATCGCGTCAAAGGCGTCGGCCACGCCGATAATCCGGGCGTATACGGGAATTTCCTCCCCCTTCAGGCCCCGCGGATATCCTTTTCCGTCCGGCCGTTCATGGTGGAATTCAGCGCCTTCCGTCACATGCTTGAGCAGCGTGAAATCCTTCAGGATTTCCGCTCCTTCCAGTGTATGGGATTTCATGCGCGCGTATTCCTCGTCCGTCAGGCGGCCGTCCTTGTTCAGGATGGCATCCGGAATTGCGATCTTGCCGATATCGTGCAGCTTTGCCGCCCACTCCACTTCCTGGCATTCGTCCTTGTTCATCCCGCACGCTTTGGCAATCAGCCGGGAATATTCCGCGACACGCTGGCTGTGGCCTCCGGTGCGCTCATCCTTGGCGTCCACCGCTTTCGCAATGGCAGCCACGGTCTGTTTGCCCATCTCAACCCGGCGGTTGGCTTCCGCCAGTTCCCGCTCAATCCGCTGGTTCCGGCGTTTGAAGTACAGCCAGGTCAGCCAGCCGACCGTAAACATGGGAATGGTCAGCAGGTATGCAATGAAACCGGGCCGGTCCTGCAGTTCCATATCCTTAATGATTTCGTAGGAACGTTCCGCCAGGATACTCTCCTGGTTGCTGTCAAATACCGCCAGCCGGAAATTGTAATTCCCGTCCGGCAGGTTGGTATAAGTAATCGTCCCGAGGCTGTTCTGCGGAATAATCGTCCATTCCCGGTCAAATCCCTCCAGCTTGTATCCCACATTCGGATCCTGGATGGTATAGTTTACCACTTCCGGATACAGCTCCAGCTTTCGGACACCCCGGCCGATTGTCAGCGGCATCCCCCGCTCCATCCGGTGGATGACACCGTCCATCCGGACCGATGGCACACTCATGCGGTATGTCTGGCTGTCCGCGGAATATTTCGCGGTATTGATCACAAATACGCCTGTGTCGCACGCAAGGAACAGTTCGTTGGCAGCCTCATTGAAATAGGTCCAGGAATTCGCGGTCAGAGAGCTGTTCAGCCCGCGCCGGGAATCCAGCAGCTCGTAGCTGATCTCCTCCCGTCCGCTCAGCAGTTCACTACGGTTCACCACATAAATACCGGCGCTGGACATCACAAACAGGGAACCGTTTTCGCCGATCCATATATCATAATTGTTGAAGTACGGGAAATTGTCCAGCTTCCGGATGGATGCATCCGTGTCCATGTAGCACAGCCCGTTGCTGGTCACAATAAAAACTCCGCCGTTTTCCGGATCCCGGACCATCCGCAGGACCACCTCGGAGCCGAGTCCGTCCGCGCGGGTCAGCATGCGCTCCGCCCTTCCGTCCCGCAGTACCGCAATCCCGTTTCCGTCCGTTCCGGCCAGTACAATCCCGTTGTCCATTTCCACCAGCGTCAGGATCATCGAATGGATCATCCCGCTGGAATACATGATCCGGTGGGTGATCTGGTGGTCCCGGATATAGATGATTCCTGTATCCCCGGCCGCCAGGATGGTTCCGTCCGTCAGCTCTGTCACCACCCGCGCACGGTTGCCGAATCCGGCAGTGATCCCGCTGTACTGGTGCTGGGTGCCGTCCGGTTCCACCTCGAACAGTCCGTTATTGTAGGTGCAGATCCACAGATGGTTATTCGAATCGGTGATCATGCACCGGATCCGGGATCCCTCCATCTGTTGTGTCAGTTCGTTCGTAATCCGGTTCCGGCACGCAGGGTCCACCGCGTCCAGTCCTTTGTCTGTACCGAAATAATAGGTTCCCTGCCACAGGGCGGTCGTATTCACCACCCGGTTTTCCATCCCCACCGTGGTGTATATATCCCGGAAATCAGACGGTGCCAGCCGCAGCAGTCCCAGCCGGGAGGACGTAAACCACAGGTTCCCCTGGTAATCCTCCATAACCTTGTCAATGGAATTGTTGAATTCATTCGTATTGATCTGCTCAAAAGTGCCGTCCTGCCGGATCACCCCGACACCGTTGTCCGCGGTGACCAGAAGCTCACCGGTATCCATCCGGTCGATATCCTTGATGCTTTCCAGTGTGCCGGTGGGAATCACGCCGATGTCGTCAAACCAGCCCCGGCTGATATCAAATTCATAGATCTCATGTCCCGTGGTCGCGGCCAGCAGGTGTCCGTTTGTATCAAACTCACAGCTTTTAAACACCGTTTTCCCGTCTGTCATCTGCCGGGAGGAAAGCACGGTCCCTCCCTGCAGCAGGTACAGCGTGCCGCCTGACGTCACCGTTGCGACATGGCCTTCCCTGTCCGCGTCCATGTCATCGGCATAATAGATTTCCGTCAGCGTATTCACCTGCCGCAGCCCGTAATTCATTGTCAGCACCTGCAGGCTGTTGGTGGTGCCGATATAGTAGTATCCGTCCGAACTGCAGACGATATCCCGCACGGAATTGCTCGGAAGCCCGCGCGCCTGGTCAATCACATTCACAATCTGTTCGTTGATCGCAATGGACAGGCCGTTGTCATTGGTCCCGATCCATAGCCGGCCTTCCTCATCCACATACAGGGAGTTCACGTTCCGGACGGATTCATAGTCCATCCAGCGGAATTCCCGTCCGTTGTAGCGGTACAGTCCGGCATAGGTGCCGATCCACAGGATGCCGTCATTGGTCTGCGCGATGTCATTCGCTTCCCCGCACGGCAGTCCGTTGGTACTGGAATAGATCGTCTGAACATAGTCGTTGAATTCGGTTTTCTCCGCGTCCGCCTGCACCTCTGCCGGCATTCCGGCCATGCAGATTCCGGCAGCGATAATCAGGGCCAGCGCCTTCGCGGCTTTTTCCCCGCCGGCCGCTGCCTTCCGCCGGACCACCTTGATCTCCTGCAGGATCCGCCGGATTTTCGGAATTCCGGAAATCAATACGGCAATGTACAGCAGCAGCATGATCAGCAGCTTGTCCAGCATTTCCACATACAGCTGTCCGATCGACAGGCACAGCACATCCGGCATCGAAAGCTCCCGCAGGTATCCGATCACGGCATCACCCCAGATGTTTCCGGTACTGCCATCGTTCATGAAATAGTTCAGTGGGACACAGGCGGCTGTACAGGCAAGCGCCATGATACCGCCCACCGTCATGATGCCGAACAGGTCATCCATCCGTTTCCGGTGGGCTGCAATACCGACAATCACAGCAATCAGGATGCTGATGAGGCCGTAAACCCAATTATATCCGATTGTTACATAGAAGACCAGGTTGGTAGTCAGGCCGACCATCGCGCCGCACAGCGGTCCTGCAACATAGGCGCAGAGCACGGTCCCAAGGGAATCCAGCCATACCGGAAGGCTCAGGTGGATGGAAAGCATCCGCCCGCCGTAATTCAGCATCAGGCAGATGACAATCCAGATACAGAACAGGGGAAATTTCCATTTTTTCATACCTGTTCCCTCCGCTTACATTCCAAGCTCCCGGGCACGCTGCCGGGCTTCTGCGATCCATTCATCATACATCTGGTTTTCCAGCACTTCGTCAATCACACCGTTCACAAAGGCAATCAGCTGGTATTCCCCGTTCCGGGCCGCAATCCGGTCACCCAGGTATTCATACCGCAGCGGGAACTCGATCCCGGGAACAATCATTAGGCCGTCCTGCGGATTGTTTTCCAGGTACTCAATCGCGGTTTCCGCGTCCACGGCGCCGGCATCTGCATTTCCCCGCGCAACAGCGCTGTATACTTCCTGAACCTGCGACATGCGGCGGAATTCCTTGTAAACATACACTCCTGCAGCCATCACCGCCTCCTGCAGGGATCCCTGCTGGGCCGCCAGTGTCTTCCCGGCCAGGTCTTCAACCGATTTGATTTCTGCTTCGTCAGCCGCCCGGATGATGATCACGGTCTTGGGAATATCGGAAAAATAGTATCCTTTGGACATCGTATGGGAAGAGGCGCGTCCCGGGGTAAATGAAAGGGCGGAAATGGCCAGGTCGCATTCGTCACCGGCAACTGCCGGCAGTACGTCCCTGAATTCCATTCCGGAAATCTGGAGTTCCACCCCCATCCGCTCGGCAATCAGCCGGGCCAGTTCCATATCGGCCCCCCTGTATTTGTCCTGCCCGTCAAAAGCCGGATCAATAAATTCCTGGGGAGGATAATACGGCTCGGTTGCCACACGAAGGACGCCCCGTTCCCGGATCCTGGCCAGCGTACCGGAAGCATCTTCCGGAATTCCGCCGCTCACGTCCATGGAACTGTCCACATAATTCCATTCATTTACAGTATATACGGACCCTTCGCACACTCCGAAATCACTTCCGCCGGAAAAGCATAAAACAGCTGCCGCAATCAGCATTGCGAATATCTGCTTTATTCTCGGCTTCTTCATTGACGAATCACCTCGGAGAATTCAATTGTTACATGGCATAAAGAAAATAGTGACATGAGAATAATAACATATTCAACATAGACTGTCTATGGATGCAAACGATTCCGTTTTGAAAAATAATATTTCATACCGTTTAAGTACAACGCCCGCAGGGAATTCCACGCTTATTTCCAGACTGAAGTCTGTTTATTTGTCCGTCATGCCCGGTGCATTCCGTTGAATGTATGGGTAAATTTATAGTTTTCATTGATTCCGGAATGATTTTCGGTTATGATACGTTATATGATTGAACGCATCACTTATGGGAGGCTTTCCGGATGAAGAAATGGTTTGCTCTGCTGCTCACGGTCCTGCTGGTAGCGGGAGTTGTCTCCGCATCTGCGCAGACGGTGTCCTGTTCCGCCGGGTTTTCACTCACGCTTCCGGACAGTTTTTCAAAGGTCTCCAGGTCCTCCGCGGATGATCCGGAGCTGGAGCTTCATTATTCCAATGGCTCCGTGGACATGGCTGTCTATGTTTCCTATGCCGGTTCTGACAATTCCTTCCAGGTTCTTACCGGAAGCGAGGAAGACTCCGGCCGCGTCAGAATCAACGGAATCCGGATGAATTATGCCCGCGGTTCAGACAGCCAGGGGCCCTGGATGGTATACTCCTGGGTTTCCTCCGGCAATAACGTCAGCATCTACTTTATCTGGTACGGGGATGACGCTGCGGCCATGGAAGTGATCGATTCCATTATGAATTCCGTTTCTGCCGGCTGACAAGATACAGGAAGAGCGGAGGCACTGCCTCCGCTCTTCTTTATTTTCCGGGATAAACGATCAGGGACTGCACATCATAACCAGCCAGTTTCTTCCGGCCTTCCAGCCCGGCCAGTTCCATCACAAATACCATCCGGACAATCTGTCCGCCGAGCTTCTCCACCAGCTTGGCTGCTGCTTCTGCGGATCCGCCGGTGGCAATCAGGTCATCCACAATAACCACCTTCTGACCCGGCTTGACGGCATCCTTGTGTATTTCCACTTCCGCCTGCCCGTATTCCAGGTCATATTTCTGGCTCACAGTTTCACGGGGCAGTTTTCCCTTTTTGCGGACCGGCACAAAGCCCTTTCCGCGCAGGTAGGCAACCGGTACGCCAAAGATGAATCCCCGGGATTCCGGCCCGACCACCAGGTCAAAATCCACATCCTCCAGCAAACCAGCCAGCCCGTCAACCGCCAGCTTCAGTCCGTTCGGATCGTGGATGACCGATGTAATATCCCGGAACATAATCCCCGGTTCCGGAAAGTCCGGGATTGTCACAACATAATCTTCCAGTTTCTTGCTCATGGTATGTCCCTCCGTCCTTGTGGGAAAGCGCCTTCCGGCGGTCCTGTCCTGTGCAGATCATACCATTGAAATCCCTTTTCCGTCAAGCCGTTCCGACCGTTTTCTGTCCTTCCGTTCCCCTTGAAAACCGCCCCTGATTCATATATAATTTCAGGAGGTAAATATCCGGATAAAGGGGCAGGAATATGGCCAAGCTTTTCTTTCGGTACGGCGCGATGGGTTCTTCCAAAACCGCCAACGCCATTATGGTTCAGTATAATTACCAGGAGCGCGGGCAGAAGGCGCTCATGGTCAAGCCGAAGATTGATACGCGGGACGGAGCGCGCGTGGTGGCTTCCCGTTCCGGCTTGACTACGCCGTGTATCTTCATGGAAGAACTCACGGATGAGGTGGCCCGGGAATACGACTGCATCCTGGTGGACGAAGCGCAGTTCCTCACCAAGGCGCAGGTGGAGCTCCTGGTGTATATTGTCGATGTGCTGCGCATTCCCGTCATCGCCTATGGACTCCGGGCGGACTTCCGGGGCAACCTCTTCGAAGGGTCCCAGTGGCTGCTGGCCTGGGCGGACAGCATTGAGGAGATCAAAACCGTCTGCTGGTGCGGGAAGAAGGCCACCTTCAACGCCCGTGTGCAGAACGGAAAAGTTGTCAAAGCCGGCGACCAGATCATGCTCGGCGGCAATGAAAGCTATACCGCCCTGTGCCGGAAGCACTGGGCGGAAGGAAAGCTCGGGCCGGATACCTGATTTTCAGGTCCGGACCCACAGAATGAAAGCAGGCACCGGAAAGTGCCTGCTTTCGTTTTTTCTGATGCCTTTGCGGCTTATTTCTTCCTGAAAACCGGAATCTCATCGATCGGCGCGTTCACATGGATTGTGCATCCGCCCTGGATCGTCTCACCGTTATTGACGTTTTCCCACGTACCGGCCGGCAGGTAAACATCCCGTTCAAACTCATTCAGGTACATGATGGGGGCGACCAGGTAATCCGGGCCGAACATATACTGGTCCTGGATCTCCCAGCACTTTTCGTCCTCCGGGAATTCATAGAACATCGTGCGTATCAGCGGGGATCCGTTTTCATGCGCTTCCCGGTACAGGGCTTTGATATAGTCGTGCATCGCGATCCGGATATCGTAGTATTTCCGCATGATCCGGTAGTTTTCTTCCCCGTAGCTCCACAGCTCGTTGGGCTGGCCGGTATGCAGGTATCCGCCGCCCCAGTCGCGGTCATCCAGCGGAGGAATATCATACGGACCGCGGTCGCCGTGCATCCGCAGTACAGCGGAATATACGGCAAACTGGTACCAGCGGATCAGCAGCTGCCGGAAATCCGGATCGTTCACATCATCCGTCATGAATCCGCCGATATCCGTCGTCCACCACGGAATACCCGCCAGGCCCATGTTCAGGCCGGCCTGCAGCTGCTCCCGGAAGGCTTCAAAGGTGCTCGGAACGTCACCGGACCAGATCACATTGCCGTACTTCTGGCTGCCGGCCCATCCGCACCGCAGCAGGTTCACCGGCGTTTCTTCCTTCTCTGCCTCCATCGGCTCAAAGAAAGCGCGGGAGAACATCTGCGGATACATATTGCTGCAGCTCAGTGCAGGGCCCTCGCAATAGCGGTAGTTCTCGAAATCGTATACCCCGTAGTCCGGCTCGGAATTGTCCAGCCAGAAGCCGTCGATGCCGAAGTCGTAATAATTCTTTTTGCAGACCTCCCAGATATACTTCCGGGTCTCCAGGTTGAACGGATCGATTTCCACGCAGTCACCCTGGTAATCATATGTCTGCGCCGCGCCGCGCTCGGTGCGGATCAGGAGGCCCTGCTCCATCATCGGGCCGAAATTCTCGCTCTTCCGGTCCACGCTGGGCCATACGGAAACGATCACCCGGATTCCCATGCTGTGCAGCTCATCCACCATGGCTTTGGGATCCGGCCAGTAGGTCTTGTCAAACTTCCAGTCACCCTGAAGCGTCCAGTGGAAGAAGTCGATCACGATCTGGTCGATATGGATGCCTTCCTTCTGGTACTGCCGCGCAACCGTCAGCACTTCCTCCTGGGTGCGGTAACGCAGCTTGCACTGCCACAGGCCCATCAGGTTCTCCGGGAATTCAGGTGCCCGTCCGGTCACGCCGGTATAGTTCCGGAGGATCTCCTTCGGACCGTCTGCGCAGGTAATCCAGTAATCCATCTGGCGGGTGCTCCGGGCAATCCATTCCGTGCGGTTGTTGGCAAACATCACGCTGCCCACCGCCGGGTTGTTCCACAGCATTCCGTACCCCAGGCTGCTGACCATGAACGGTACGGAGATCTGGCTGTTCCGCTGGGCCAGCTCAATCAGGCTGCCCTTCAGGTTCATCTCCGGCTGCTGGTACTGGCCCATGCCGAAGATTTTCTCCCCGTCATTGGCGTCAAACCGGACGGTCAGCTGGTATTCGCTGCCGCCGATGCATCCCTTCCATTCGCGGTTCACGATTTTCAGGCACCGGCTCCCACGGGAAATCGTTCCGCCGTAGGAACGGTAGTATTCGCGCAGAATCAGCGCGCCGTCCCGGAAAAAGCTGATCACACCGGCAAAATTCACGGTAGCCATGATCCGGCCGTTCCGGATCTGTGCGCAGGGCATTCCGTCGCCATCCCTGCCGGTCTGCACCTCACAGTCCGTTTCTTCCGGCGTCTCCGTCAGCGCCCAGTCATTTCCGGTCCAGTCGTCGTACATCACCGCCCGCACCCGCAGGCTGTCACGGCCCCATCCTTCAATCCGCAGGGTTTCACCGCCCCGCCGCGCAATCAGCGTGTCATTTCCTGCAATAAACTGCATGCTTTAATCCTCCGTCTTTTCAAGTACCATGGCTGTCCGGCATGGGCTGTATACATCAAAGCCCAGTCCGCGTCCTTCGGTGTATTCAGTGTGGTAAATGTAATCGTGGTCAATGATTCCGGGACCGCCGAAACGCTTTTCATCACTGCTCAGGATCACCCGGTAGCTGCCTTCGCCCACGGTATGCGCGTGCAGGAAGAAATGCGTCTCGGAATAGGAATTGTGGAAATTGAATACAAACAGCAGCTTGCTGCGGCTGAAGGTGATAATTTTCCGTTCCGGGTCAATCCACAGGCTCACGGCATTCGGATCATCCAGCAGGCTGTGTTCCCGGGCCATGCGGATCATCGCGGCGTCGAATTCATTCAGCCACTCATATTTCAGGTTCGGATTGTCCACCAGCGACCACTGCCGCCGGCAGTACTTGTAGCTCCATCCGTTTCCCTCCCGCGGAAAGTCGATCCATTCCGGATGGCCGAACTCATTGCCCATAAAGTTCAGGTATCCGTTTCCGCCCAGGCTCATCGTATACAGCCGGATGATCTTGTGCAGTTCGATAGCCCGGTCCATGGTCAGCGTATGGTAGTCCTTGTTCATGCCGGTATACATCTCGGCATCCGCCATCCGGAAGATGATGGTCTTGTCCCCGACCAGCGCCTGGTCATGGCTTTCACAGTAACCGATCACCTTTTCCTGCGGCCGCCGTGTGGTCATCTCATGCCACAGGGCGTTCATGTTCCAGTCCTCGTCCCGCGTATCCTTCAGCAGCTTGATCCAGTAATCCGGTTCCCCCATCGCCAGCCGGTAATCGAATCCGATTCCGCCCTCCTCGATCGGCAGGCACATGCCGGGCATTCCGCTCATATCCTCCGCCACCGTCATGGCGTTCGGATTCACTTCATGGATCAGTTCATTCGCCAGCTGCAGGTAATTCAGCGCCTGAATATCCGTATTCATGTTGAAATACATGTCATAGTTGGTGAACGCGGATCCCAGCCCGTGGTCCCGGTAGATCATGCTGGTCACGCCGTCAAACCGGAAACCGTCAAAGTGGTATTCCGTCTGCCAGAACTTCAGGTTGCTCAGCAGGAAATGAAGCACCTCCGGACGGCCGTAATTGAACAGCCTCGTTCCCCACGCGGGATGCCATCCCTCGCCGCCGCTCAGGAAATACTGCTCGTCCGTCCCGTCCTGCAGCTGCAGTCCTTCCCCGACATTCGGGCAGGCATGGCTGTGCACTACATCCAGCAGCACCCGGATTCCGGCTTCATGGGCCGTGTTGATCAGGTATTTCAGGTCATCCGGCTCTCCGTACCAGTGGGATGCGGCAAAGAAATTCGTAACCTGGTAACCGAACGAACCGTAATAAGGATGCTCCTGCACCGCCATCAGCTGGATGGTGTTGTACCCCAGGTGCAGGATGCGCGGAATCACGTTGTCCGCAAATTCCCGGTAAGTGCCGATCCCCTCCCGGTCCTGTGCCATACCGATATGGGCCTCATAAATCAGCGGGGCATCCGGCTTCCGGCGCATAAAGTCCGCGTCAGTCCATGGGTATTCGTCTCCGGGATCCCATACCCGCGTGCACAGCGTATGGCTTTTTTCGTCCATGCTGACCCGGGTGCTGTACGCCGGAAGGCGTTCAAACCAGTCCGTTCCTTTCCGGACCCAGAGCTTGGCATACTGGCCGTTTTCCAGGGCATTTTCCCCTTCCAGCCGGATTTCCCATACACCGTTCTCCCCGCGTGTCATCGGATGGCTTTCCCGGTCCCAGCCGTTGAAATCGCCGATCAGGCGCACCTCATCTGCGCCGGGCATCCATTCACGGAGCACCCAGCCGTCTGCGGTCCGATGAAATCCAAAAAACAGGTGGCCGTTCGCGAATCCGGCAAGCGTCTCCGCGTTTTCCGCGATCTGCTGCCGCTTTTCCTTGAAACGGTCCATCCGGAGCTCGATATCCCCTGCGTACGGTTCCAGCCAGGGGTCAATCCGGATGATCTCATAGGGAGCGTTCAGTTTCTGGATATCCATCTTCCGCCTCCTCGCTTTACGGTACGATGTTGCCGTTCAGGTCGTATCTCCGCGTTCCGGTCAGTTCCTTTATTGAGTTGTAAATATAGCGTTCCTCGGCATAGCCGCCGGGGATTTCCGTTGCCCTTCCGTCTGTTCCCAGGTAAACCCGGCTGATGACTGTTCCGTCTGCGTCCCGCGTCTCGCGGTATCCGGCGTAACCCAGGCTGCACAGCACGTTTTCGCCGGAGGCGTTCTGGTAGCGCACCGTCTCAATCCGGCCGTCCGGATCATATTCATATGCAACGGTGCATACACCCAGGGGCCCGTCGGTCAGCCCGCCGTCCGCATTCAGGTAGCTTTCCGCAGTAAGGCGGTCATTCTTTTCCCTGTAGCGGATGGTAACCGCGTTTCCGGAAACCGGAATTGCCTGTCCGTCCATTCCGTACCGGGTGACCAGTTCATCGTTTCCGTCATACCGGATTTCCTCCCAGGCATATCCGGCGCCGCGGTCGGTCAGGTTTCCGCCTTCATCATAGTATTTCACAGCGGTCAGGCGGCCCTTTTTGTCCCGTTCCCGCTCGCATACGCTCCATCCGTCCGGACCTGTCGCCGGTCTCCCGTCCGCATGCTCATACCAGGTGCGTACGGGCTGGTAATTCTTGTTCAGTTTCTGCTTCATGGAAGCATAGCCCCGGATATCCACAGGCTGGCTGTTCTCATCATTCCACGTCCGGGATGTGACCGCTTTCCCGGTGTATACCGTTGCGATCTCCGCGTATCCCAGCGAAGGAACCATAACTTTCTTCCGGCCCGTTCCGAAGTAGCGCAGGAATGTCATCCCGCCGAAAGATGTGTACAGCATGGTCACCCGGGCATATCCGTCGCTGTTCAGCATCAGCTCGCCCTTTTCGTTCTGGTAGGCGATCTCCGTGATACGGTTTTTGCCGTCCCGGGTGGTCTTTTTCCGGTAATATCCGCCGCGGGCAGCTGTCGGTGCGCCGTTTTCATCAAAATACTGCTCTGTCACGACACCTCGGCCGTACTTGTACTGGATTTCCGCATAGCCGTCCGGCCCTGTCACGGTATTGCCGGCACTGTCCTGCCACACCGTCCTGACCACGCGGCCATTCTCTGTCGTTTCAACGCGGGTTGTTTCCGCTCCGGCAGCTGGAATCAAAAAAGACGTGCAGAAAATGGCGGCCGCCAGTACCGTCACAGTCAGTCGTTTCAGCATGTTCAAAATCGTTCACCAGTCCTGTGCTAATTTTTTTGTATATTATACCAAATCCATCCGTCAAATACAACCTGCCGGGGTCAGCGGGATGCTTTCCGCCGCCTCTGCAGTACGGTTCCGGATATGACCACGATTGCGCACCCGAGCACAGCCAGCAGCAGGAATACCGTCATGGCTTTCCCGTCCAGCGGCACCAGCCTGAAGAGGGATCCGGCCAGGATAACCGCCAGGGTGAACGCCCCGGCAACGGCAGCCAGCAATGCAGCCCTGCGTCCGTTCAGCGGCAGGCAGGTACGAAGCAGCACCACAAAGCCGACCACTCCGGCGCTCAGTGTCGCCAGTGTGGATCCGGTTTCACGGCTCCATCCGTATGTATCGGTCAGGAGGATCGCCAGCGTGGCGCAGAGCGCCACTGCAATTCCTCCCGGAAGCGCCCGGAACAGAACGGTCCGGAGGAAGCTGCCCTTCACACGTTCCGTGCTGGGCTCCAGTGCCAGGAAAAATCCGGGAATCCCGACCGTCAGTGAGGAGATCAGCGTCAGCTGGATCGGCTCAAACGGATACAGCCCCGGAAGGAACATCATCAGGATACTCAGGAAAAAGCTGAACAGCGTTTTGGTCAGGAAAAGGCTTGCCGCACGGGTGATATTGTTGATCACGCGCCGTCCTTCCAGCACAATTTCCGGCATAACGCTGAAATCTGATTCCATCAGCGTCAGCTGGGCTGCGTGGCGGGCGGCCTCTGCGCCGCCGGCCATGGCGATGGAGCAGTCCGCGCTTTTCAGGGCCGGAATATCGTTCACACCGTCCCCGGTCATCGCCACACTGTGCCCCTTCTCCTTCATGGCTGTCACCAGTTGCTTCTTCTGTTCCGGCGACACCCGCCCGAACACAGTATACTGCTCACAGGCTGCCGCGATGGCTTCCGGAGTATTCAGTTCCCGGGCATCCACCTGCCGGTCCCATCCGGTCAGGCCGGCCTGTTTCGCAATCCGGGATACGGTCTGCGGGTTGTCCCCCGAAATGACCTTGATCTCCACACCCTGCTCCCGGAAATAGCGCAGCGTCTCTTCTGCCCCGGGACGGATCTGGTCTGTCAGCGCGATAATACCGCAGACAGACTGCACCGCCGGCATTTCTTCCGGGGTCACGATTCCCCGGCCTTCCGCAAGGATGATCACCCGCTTTCCTTCCGCTGTCAGCGCGCTGATCCGTTCCTGCAGGCTGTCCGGAATCTGGTCGAGTACGTATTCCGGCGCACCGAGGATCAGGGCAGTTCCGTCGCGGAATGAAGCCGCGGATTTTTTTCTCTCCGATGAGAATGGTACAACCGCCTTCGGAACCTCATTGCCGGGTTTCACCGCCTTCCGCAGCGCATCCAGCGTCGGGCTCTTTTCATCAAACGCGCCCAGCAGCCGCGCCAGGGCATGTTCTGTTTCCGCACCGGATGCGTCCACGCCTTCGATCAGGCTGACCTCCATCTCACCCGTGGTGATGGTTCCGGTCTTATCCAGGCAGAGCACGTCCGCCCGCGCCAATGTTTCGATCCCGGCCAGCTCCTGCACCAGCGTCTGGCGGCGGGCCAGCTTGATCACGCCGACCGCCATCGCGATACTGGTCAGCAGGATCAGGCCCTCCGGAATCATTCCGATCATTGCCGCAACGGACGCGGGGACGGCATCCCGGGCCACCTCGGCAAACGGGAGCGGATTTCCGCCCGTTCCGTTCAGGATCAGCTGCTTCAGGAAAAGCAGGATCCCCAGCGGCACCAGGATATAGCTGTCAATCCGGATCAGGCGGTTCAGTTCCTCCATCAGCCGGGATCCCGCGCGGGTGTTCTTCCGGGCTTCCCCGGTCAGGCGCCCGACATAGCTTTCATCCGCCACATAAACCAGCTGGGCGGTCAGTTTCCCTTCCGTAATATAGCTGCCGGAATACAGCCAGTTATTGACCTTTTTCGGCACCGCGTCGCTTTCCCCGGTCAGCAGGGATTCCATCGCCAGTCCGCTTCCGGATACAACAACCGCGTCGGCAATCACCTGGTCACCCGCCCGGAAAACCGCCAGGTCACCCTTCACTGCCTCACCCGGCCGGACCGGTTTTTCCATACCCTCCCGGATTACATTCACCTGCGGGGCGTTCAGGAGCCGCATCCGCCGGATGGTCTGCTGCGCCCGGTACTCCTGGACCGTACCGATCAGGATATTCGCCGCCACAATCAGGATGAACAGCATGTTCCGGTAACTGCCTACCAGGAGCAGGCAGACAGCCAGCGCAAAGTTCAGCATATTGAAAAGAGTAAAGAGATTGTCCCGCAGGATTGTCCGGAACGGTTTGACATCCGCCTCCGGCAGTGCGCTTCCAAGGCCCTGTGCGGCAAGCTCTGCCGCCCGCCCGTCTGTCAGTCCCTGTTCATCCGTATATTCAAAGTCCTCCGGCCATTTGTCCGGAAGGGAAAGCCTGTGTTCCATCAGAGTTCCTCCATGGTATGGGTTGTCTTTTCCATACTATGCCTTCATCCCGCCGATGTCAACGCCGGAAAAAGAAAGAATCTTTGAAAAAACCCCTTGCAAAACCGCCGCTGTTGTGGTATTATTCGTTCGTTGTCGCAAGACAGCATGCTGATATAGCTCAGTCGGTAGAGCGCATCCTTGGTAAGGATGAGGTCGCCAGTTCGAATCTGGCTATCAGCTCCATCGCCTGGAGCACGTTGTATCAATGGGTTCCGGGTTTTTTCTTTTTCAGGTAATAAGGCGCAGGCATTCAGCCTGCGCCTTATTCTGTCCGGAAACCGTATTCTCCGGGTTCTTCCGGAATGATTTCCTCGTCCATTCCTTCAATCCATATATACCGCCCGTCCCGGACCGCACCCAGGACGCGTTCAATATCCGGCTCCTTTCCCTGGATTTCCATTGTGACCGATCCGTCCCATTCATTCCGGACCCATCCGGTGCAGTCATAAAGGAAAGCAGCCTGCTTCGCGCGCCAGCGGAATCCGACTCCCTGGACACTGCCGGTAAACATATACCGTTTTCTCACCGGCATCCGCCTCCCCTCCTGCTGCAGCCGGGCATATCCTTCTGCCAGTATCATATGCGGTTTTCGCCGCCGTGGCAAGCGGAAGAAAAGATATTTGACTTCGAGTATGCTCTAACGTGTACGATACTTTTATCGGACAGTTTAAAAATGATACACAGGATGGAGGTCGTATATATGGATAAGGTCCGGTGGGGAGTTCTCGGCACTGCGGATATCGCACGGGGAGCAACAATTCCCGGAATGCAGCAGGCGGAAAACTGCGAACTGTTTGCGGTTGCCGGGCGCAGCCTGGAAAAGGCACAGGCCTTCCGGGATGCATTCGGTTTCCGGAAAGCATACGGAAGCTATGAGGAACTGCTGGCTGACCCCGAGGTGGAGGCGGTTTATATTCCCCTCCCGAACGACCTGCACTGTGCCTGGTCAATCCGTGCGCTGCAGGCCGGCAAGCATGTCCTGTGCGAAAAACCCCTGGCGGTTTCCGAAGCACAGGTAAAGGAGATGTTTGCCGCTGCCGAAGCAAACGGGGTTTTCCTGATGGAAGCTTTTGCCTATCTTCACAGCCCGTTTGTGCAAGCAGTGAAATCGGAACTGGAAGCCGGGACAATCGGTGATATCCGGTATATGGAATCCGCCTTTATTACCGGCCGCCGGCCGGATACAGATATCCGCCTGCGGAAGGAAACATACGGTGGTGCCATGTATGACCTCGGATGCTATGCGGTCAGCATGGCCATGTGGATGATCGGAAAAGAGCCGGATACCGTTCGTGCATCGGCCCAGTTCTCAGAGAAGGGAATCGACCTGTTTACCTCCGCCCTGCTGCTTTATGATGATGAATCCGTTGCGGCCCTGGACTGCGGCATGCTGCTGCCGCATGGGCGGCTGGACCGTTTCCGCATATTCGGAACGAAGGGGACAATTGTTTCCCCGGTGGAATTCAACCAGGGCGGGGATATTCCGTATACCGTTACCCGGGACGGAGTATCGGAAACAAAAACCGTTTCCGTCCGGAACAACTATACCCTGGAGGTCGAACAGCTCGGCCGCTGCGTCCGCGGGCTCGAAAATCCCCATGTTTCCAGGGAGTTTTCCCTGTTGGTTGCCCGTGTAACCGACCGGATCCTGGAAGCCATTGGCTACTGATATCCCGGCCTTCAATATAAACAGGATGTCCTTCCGGGCATCCTGTTTTTCATGCTTCTGCAGATTTGTTCAGTTGAATACCGCACCGCATTCCTCGGTCAGCTTCACCGGGTCCAGGAAACTGAAATTCCGGTGCAGCAGCTGTTCCCGGCGGTATACAGCGTCCATCACGGTTTCACCCTTCCAGGACGCGGTGACACGGACTTCGCTCACCGGCAGGCAGGCCAGCAGGTCCCGTGCGATCCGGACCCCCATGGCAGAAAGGTACTGCTTCGCGTTCTTTTCCATGTGCTCATCCCGGCCGGTAAACATCGCTTCCAGCCGGTCGGCATCCGGTGCGCGCATGCTGATCCCGTGTGCGTATTCCATCAGCTCACCCAGCGGGTTGGCCTTGCGGAGAACCTCCGTATAGGCAGTCAGGTCTCCGTTCAGCACAGCTTCTGCATGCTGGTGGTAAAACTCCCACAGGTTCTGGGGAGTCAGGCCGTCCGTCGGCCATTCATGGGCCAGCGCGTCCGTCCATTCAATGGTTTCATCCGCTGTCATCCACAGGTTGTCAATACCGATCTTCGGTTTCCTGACAACCACCTTGGCCGGCTTTGCTTCCTGCTTTTTCGGTTCAGGCACCACATCTTCCGGCGGTTCCCGCCACAGGTCGGACGCGATGGCTTTCATGCGCCGCAGCAGTTCGCTCGCGTCAGCGGGAGACATGTTGTTTCCCTTGTTTTCCTCAGCCATTACGCGTCCTCTCCTTCCCTGCGGCAGCGCACGCTCGGCGGGTTGGCTGTCGTATCAAAGCCTTCGATCACGATCTTCGCGTCACCGGTAATCTCATTGTCAAACAGCCAGCGGCTCAGCGGATTGATCAGCAGGCTCTCCACCTGGTTGCCGATTCCCCGGCCGCCGTTGGACAGGTCGAAGGTGGCTGCTTCCTCCAGGCTCTTGTAGGCAAAGTCCTCGATCCGGATCGAGATGTTCTTCTGTTCCCGCAGGTTCCGGGTGATCTTGTTCACCTGCGCCTGCAGGATCAGGTCGGCCGCTTCCTTCCGGATATAGTCAAACACCACGATGTTTTCACCGATCCGGTTCAGGATTTCCGGCCGTCCCAGTTCCAGCTTGAAGTAATCCTCAATCGCGCTGCGGACACGGGCCTGCACTTCGGAATACGGCATGTCCATGGTCACGTTGGGTTCACGGTTGCCGAAAGCGTCCTTGACATAGATGCCCAGGTTGCTGGTGAAAATGATGATCGTTTCGGAGAAGTATACCGTATTCCCCTGCCCGTCCGTCATCCGGCCGTCCTCCAGGATCTGGAGGAATTTGTCCAGGATCGTGGAATGCGCCTTCTCGATTTCATCGAACAGCAGGATACAGAAGGGGTTCTTCTTCACCGCGTTGGTCAGCTGGCCGCCCGCTTCATATCCGACGTATCCGGGAGGTGCGCCCATCAGCTTCTGGTCGGAATGGCTCTGCCCGTATTCGCTCATGTCAAACCGGATGCAGGTGCTCTCATCACCGAACAGCTTTTCCGCCAGCGCTTTGGCCGTCTCAGTCTTGCCGGTACCGGTCGGGCCGGCAAAGAACAGCACGCCCTTGGGTTTTCCGGTGGAAGAAGAATTCAGCCCGTTCATGCCGGTCACCGCGCGCTTGACAACATCCAGTGTGCGTTCCAGTGCGGTATCCTGACCCTTGATCCGCTTTTCAAAGTCTGCCTTCGCAGTTTTCAGGCTCTTTACGCTCAGGGTACTCCACGGGTTTTCCTTGATGCCGTACTTGTACAGGTCCACCACGGAACAGAGGTCGCGGATCGGCGTTTCTTCCTTCTTGCACAGCATCCGCATTTCGTCCAGTTCCGTGAAGGTCATGCCCTCGGTCAGGCCGACAAACCGTTCCTTAATCCGCTCCAGGTCCTCCGGGTATTCCGTATAGTACGGCATGTCGCGCCGGTAGACGGTGCCGGAGAAGAAGGACGCGAAGTTTGTCCCGGTCATCATGCGTTTCCGTTCCTCCCGGTCCGGAGCCTCCAGCTGCAGGATCTTGCATACCGGGTTATTCAGATAGAACCATGCGGGCAGGTCATTCAGCTTGTTCACCAGCAGGATCAGCAGGTTTTGCTTTTTGCCGTGCGTTGTCCGGACCCAGGAAGCGCTCAGCGCGCTCTGCATCAGGATATTGAAGCTGTTCACATCCGCCTGGTCCATCCGCTCCGGCGTGGTGATATAGTGGCTGGCCATCTCCATGATGGTCACCGTAGCCGCTTTCTGCTGCGACATGGCGCGGCGGATCACATTCGGTGCGGTGTTGGCGCCGTTTCCTTTGAATTCTGCCTGGACCGCGCCGGATTTGATCTCCGTCTCCGTCAGGTTGGCAAACCGTTCCAGCATCGAGGGATCATAAGGGCTCATAAAGCCCAGCAGGTTGCTGTAGAACAGCACCTGATCATATCCCTGGTCGGAAAAATAGGCATGCAGGTAACGGCTCAGCGGAATAATCTCATCCTGCCGGACGGATCCGTCCACCGGATACCGGTACTGGTCGGTGATATTCCCTTCCAGGATCAGCAGCGGTTTGATCGCGCTGAACAGTTCCAGTTCCCTGTGCCATTTCGGAATCAATGCTTCCACGCCTGTTCCTCTCCTTTTTTATCTGTTGTTTCTGTCCGGATATGCTTTCGGCGCTTCCGGCAAGCCGTCTGTGCTCCGCTTTCCGTCCTTCTCCCTGCCGGACGGAAGGAAGGGCATCACCAGCCGGGCGTATCCGGTTTCGTCCTCGCCGACGGCCGGCATAATCGTATCCGGGGTGTCATACTGCATGGCGTCCAGGACCGGTTCCGCCTGTTCCGCCGATATCCGCTGCGGCTGGTAATTGTTCACCGGAGCCGCGGAGCTCGTATAGCCGGGATACAGAATCATCTGCTGCCCGGTATAGTTTCCGTCATCGTCAAAATAGAGCTTGGCCTGTACCACCAGGCAGTACAGCGAGGTCGGTTCCCGGCCTCCGTCCCGCGGATACAGCACCGACTTGATTTCCCGGTTCCCGCCGAAAACAAAATTCCCCAGTGAATAGAAAATCGACCGGTTATCCAGGATCCGCAGGCCCTGTACCACATGG
The DNA here is from genome assembly GCA_017427165.1 of Clostridia bacterium. Classification (GTDB taxonomy): domain Bacteria; phylum Bacillota; class Clostridia; order Christensenellales; family Aristaeellaceae; genus Aristaeella. Next base: position 2,825 of record JAFRTK010000112.1, on the reverse strand, counting down.
GAATGGTGCATCACCACCAGATCCGCACCGGCTTCCACGAAGCTTTTCCCCCGGCTTTCCTGTACGCTGTTGTGCTTCGGATCATATTCGTTGCCGTTATGGAACAGGACAACCGTTGCATTTACCTCGCCCGATTCTTCCATCTCGGTTATTTTTTTCCGGAGCCGGTCGCCGATGGTATTCGAGAGCGCATAGTCCATCGAGAAAACAGCGATTCGGATGCTATCCTTTTCCACAATATGGCAGTCCATTGCCCGGGCCCAGCCGATCCCGGCGTCCTCCAGGGCTTTCTTGGTATTTTCCATCCCCCGGGCCCCGAAATCGGCAGTATGGTTATTGGCCAGTCCAGCCACTTCCACCGATCCGGCTTTCAGGATGCCGGTGAAATCTGCCGGCCCGCGGAAGCGGTAGCGTTTGGATGTTTTTTCCCCGTTGGCCGTATCCGACAGTACGCCTTCCAGGTTGATGATCGTGGCGTCATCTGCCTCAAAAAGCTCCCGGAAATTGGCAAAAAAATAGTCATACCCGTTTTGTTCCGCATACGCGTGCAGCGAATCTTCCTGGGTCCTCCGTGCCTCTTCGCTGCCAATCGTACAGTCTCCCGTAAAGGACAGCGTAATTACGCGGTCCGCGTTCGCGGTACCGGCGGCCAGGCAGGCTGCCGCAAAAATAACCGTCGCCAGGCGCCGGAACGTCTTTCCTCCAGGTCTCATCAGGCATCCTCTCTCCGGTCTTTATTCTTCCCCGAAACCCTCAAAGCGCCTGCACCAGGTGTATTTGCTGATGGCGCTGGGACATGCACCCTGGCAGTAGGTCCCCAGGATATCCCGGATGTAGGACGGCAGGCTGTGGTTATACTTCACTTCCAGGATAATCTCGTTGTTGCTGAACGGCGGGATGGTCGGCACATAGGGATCAAACAGTTCCTTGCTGTACAGCCCGGTGCGCAGCTGCTTGTCAAACGTAATCCGGACCTCTTCGGCAGGATGCAGGTATGCTTCCCGCACATAATCCACCAGCACCACCGGCCGCAGAAGGTTGATCGTCATCTCCCGGTACACATCGTTCAACAGTCCGCTGCGGGTTGTTTCCAGCCCGGTCGGGTCCCCTGCGATCAGCTGCTCACACAGCAGCCGCGGGATGCTGATACTGCGTTTGGAGATCAGGCTTCCGACCTTGGTTTTGCACTCCAGCTTGATCACCTTGTCACTGAAGTTGTAAATCCGGATCCGGTACTTGTCGCGGTTCTGTACACCGTTCAGCTTGTCCAGCAGTGCGGAGTTGAACGCCGTATCAAAATACAGGGAACGAATATGGTATTCGTTGTATTCGTCGCCGTTGGGATCGCGGGAAAGAATCGCGTCCAGGATGCCGGACAGCACAAAATACTGCTGTTCATTGATAAAGTACTTCAGCTCGTGCCGAAGCGGCAGCGTATTCATCGCCATTGTTCTTTCCCCCTTCCGTTTTTATTCATCCGGATGCCGCCCGGCCGCTCAGGCCCCCGCTTCCGTCTGGCAGGCGACCAGTGTCGCGTCATGGACGCCCTCGATATTCAGCACTGCGCTTACCAGGTCCTGCTTGCTGTCCAGGCGGACCTCAACGGTCATTTCAGCGCCGGCGCGCGTCACGGTCTTGCTGCGCAGGCGGCGCTGTTTCACGGTACGCCGCAGCAGCTGGGTAATTTCGGTTTCGGCATAGTCATCATAGTGGACCACCAGCAGGTAGCTGTTCGGGTTCCGGAAGCGTACGAACGTCATCACAAACAGGATGATGCTGATGCCCAGTACGACAACCAGTGCGTGGATGTACAGTTCCGCACCCAGCAGGATACCCATCGTCAGCGCCCAGAACATATAGGCCGTATCCATCGGGTCCTTCACCGCTGTCCGGAAACGCACAATACTCAGTGCGCCGACCATGCCCATGCTCAGCGCGATATCGCTCTTGATACACATGACCACCGGGGTGGTAATCAGCGTCAGCATCATCAGTGTCAGTGCAAAGGTCGGGCTGTAAAGAACGCCCCGGTAGCAGCGCTTGTAGACAAAAGCGATGATCAGGCCGACAATGCAGCCCATAATCAGGCCGATAATGATCTTCCAGGGTGTCAGGTTTTCAAACTGGCTCAGGAAGTAGTCACTCAGGCTCGCGTCATTCTTGATGATGGAACTGGCACTTGCAAAGGCTGTGGAAATGAACATGGTTTGTCTCCTCCTGTATGATGTTCCGGTGATCCGGCATGATTCCGGGATTTAAACGGCATCCGGCGGCATTTCCGGTCTCGGTCCGAAATATTTGATCATTTCTGCGTCCGTCAGGTTGAAAGCATCCTGGGCAAATCCCCATAGCTTGTTCGGCCGTTTCCGGCAGACATTCCGCAGGCGTTCCACCCGTTTTTCCCAGTAGCGCAGCGCACCGTCTGAGGTGGTTGGTACGTCGCTGATGACCATCTTGTCATTTTCCTCGCCCCACCGGGCCCAGTGGTTCTGCATTTCCGGTTTGATCATATTAACCGTTTCTTCCAGGATAGTCAGCATCTCCCCTGTGGTCAGCTTCTGGAAAATCTCCCCGAATTTCTTCAGGTAGCGCTCCTTGTAATCCGGTACGCTCAGCAGTTTCATGAAAATGGTATTGTCGATGTACTTCTGGCCCATGCCCTTGGCCTTGGTGTAACTCCACGGGCTGTTGAAGTCCGAGTTGTACAGGCCGTAGTCCACGTCATACAGGATCCAGCGCCATTTGCTTCCCTCCGTTTTCAGCCGGTAGAAGCGGGTATTACCGATATCGCTGTTGCCGAAGAACATCTCAAACGCCATATATTC
>JAFRTK010000111.1 GCA_017427165.1 Clostridia bacterium | reverse complement strand
TGATTACAATAAAAGCCTGCGGGCCGGAAGGCCTGCAGGCAGTGGAAAAGCATGAACCATGGCTGGTGAGGATACCGGATTCGGGATCCGGGAGGAAACGCGCGTCGCACGGAAGCCAGTCATTTCCCGAACGAACATGCAGCGGCACCGGGCTGGTGAATGCCTTGTACGTACCCGGGCCGACAGAATATGTTTTCGTATATTCACCGCGAAGGGCAGGCTGTTCGGTTGCGTGGAACAGGGCGGGTTTCATGCGGGTCTCCTCCTTCTCTGCTTGTCGGTGAGTAAAATAATACGGTCACCTATATAACGGGGAATGAGGGGAGTTTGTTCCCACGATAATAATATTTATCAAAAACAGCCTTATTCCCTGTGCTGTCAGATCAGCTTGTGGATGGTCAGGATGTTCTTTCCATCCCGGTATTCATAGTCCATTCCGTCCATCGTTTTCCGCACCAGGTGGATGCCCAGTCCGCCGATGCTGCGCCGTTCCAGCGGCACATGCGTATCGGGAGCGCTCCTTTCAAGCGGGTTGAACGGAATGCCGCTGTCCGTGAAGGTAATGCTGACCTCCTTGGCCATCTCGTCATAGGCAAAGGCCACCATAGCTTCCCCGCTCTTCGGGGCATAGGCATACCGGGCAATATTGCTGAACAGCTCGTCCACCGCCACATCAATCTGCATCTGGGCACGGAGGGGGCATGCCACCGTCTCCAGCTGTTCCTCAACAAACGCGATTACCTGGGGAATATTCCCGATCTCCGCTTTCAGGGTAATCTCTTTCATGCCCGTCGCCTCCCGGTTCCTGATGAATGATGATTCAGCGGACGGTGCCTGGCCTGTACATACAGGTTCTGCGCCGCGCCCGCAGTGATTCTTTTTGTCATATTGCTCCTGTTTCTGCATTCAGTATAAAGCTTCCGGCTCCAATTGTCCAGCATGGAACCAAGAGACGCTCCGTCAGGAGCGTCTCTTGGTTCATCGTATTCCCGGTTTTTCGGCCGGTTTTCGGGGCTTATTCCGGATCTGCGGGGGTTTCGCCTGTTACAGGCTGTTCCGCGGCCGGGGCGCCTTCTGCGGCCGTTTCCGGCGCGTTTTCGGCAATTGCCTCTTCCGTGGCTTCCACATCTTCGGTGTTTTCGTCCGGCGTTTCATCTTCCTTTTCCGCGCGGCACACGCCGACCACGGTGCTGCCCTCGCTCAGGCGCATGATCCGCACGCCCTGCGTCGTACGGCCGCACACGCGGATATCCGCCGCCCGGGCCCGGATAATCGTGCCGTCGTCGGTAATCAGCAGGATGTCCTCTTCCTCATGCACGAACAGCAGCGCCGTCAGGTCGCCGGTCTTTTCCGTCAGGTTGATTGCGCGGACGCCCTTGCCGTTCCGTCCCTGTTCGCGGTACTCATCCGGATCGGTCCGTTTGCCGTAGCCGAGGGATGTGATCGCAAGCACGGTGGTATCCGGCTCCACAGCGGCGATGTCAATCACCTCGTCATCCTCCGCCAGGCGGATGGACCGCACGCCGATGGAGTTCCGGCCCAGGTTGCGCACATGGCGCTCATTGAAGCGGATGGACATGCCCTTCCGGGTCGCCAGCAGCATCTCGTCATCGCCGGTGCTCAGCCGTACGCCGATCAGCTCGTCGCCTTCCTTCAGGGCGATCGCGATCAGGCCGTTCTTCCGCAGGTTGCGGAATTCATCCAGCGCGGTCTTCTTGATCATACCGCCGCGGGTGGCCATCACCAGGTTGTATTCCCGTTCCGCCTCCCGGGGCATCGGCAGCATGGTGGAGATCTTCTCCCCGGCCGCGATCTGCAGCAGGTTGATGATCGCTGTTCCGCGGGCCTGCCGTCCGGCTTCCGGAATCTGGTAGCACTTCAGGCTGAACACGCGTCCCGTATTCGTGAAGAACATGATCTCCTGGTGCGTGCTGGTCACGAACATCTGGGTCGTGTAGTCGGTTTCCTTCACGTTCATGCCGCTCACGCCGCGTCCGCCGCGGTGCTGTGCCCGGTAAACGGAGGAGGATACCCGCTTCACATACCCTTCATGGGTCATGGTGACCACCATGTTCTCTTCCTGGATCAGGTCTTCGATGTCAATGTCATCCTCGGCGATGGTCAGCTCGCTCCGGCGCTCATCGCCGAATTTGTCGCGGATTTCGCTGATCTCGTTCTTGATCACATCCATCAGCAGGTGCTCATCCCCCAGGATCGCGGTCAGCCGCTCAATCGTCTTCTCCAGCTCCTGGTATTCCTCCAGCAGGCGCTCGCGCTCCAGGCCGGTCAGGCGGGCCAGGCGCATGTCCAGGATTGCCTGGGCCTGCTTTTCGGAAAACTCGAACCGCAGCATCAGGGCTTCCTTGGCGGTGGCGGTGTCCTTGCTGGCGCGGATGATGGCCACGATTTCATCAATGTGGTCCAGCGCCTTCAGCAGGCCTTCCAGGATATGAGCCCGGCTCTGCGCTTTGTTCAGTTCAAACCGGGTCCGCCGGGTCACCACGTCTTTCTGGTGCTCCAGGTAGTAGTAGATCATCTCCCGCAGGTTCAGCACCTGCGGCTTGCCGTTCACCAGGGCCAGCATATTGGCGCCGAAGTTCTCCTGCATGGGAGTATGCTTGTACAGCATGTTCAGCACCACCTGGGGCTGGACATCCCGCTTCAGTTCCACAACAATCCGCATGCCCTGCCGGTCATTGGATTCATCCCGGATATCGCTGATGCCTTCAATCTTCTTCTCGTGCACCAGGTCGGCAATCTTCTTCACCAGGACCGATTTGTTCACCTGGTAGGGAATCTCGGTCACGATGATCCGGCTGCGGCCGCCGCCCATGTCTTCCACGTTGGTGCGTGCCCGCATGGTGATCCGGCCGTGGCCGGTCTGG
>JAFRTK010000018.1 GCA_017427165.1 Clostridia bacterium | reverse complement strand
GAAAACCGGAAGCATTTCCGCCAATGGCGGGCGTCGGTGGCTTTCCCCCATGATGTGAACAGGTTCACATCATGGGACCGTTGGTTTGGAACCACGCTGCGATCACGCAAAAATACCCACCCGTGAAGGGTGGGTATTTTGTGTGGTGACAGTTGGACTCGAACCAACGACCCCATCGATGTGAACGATGTGCTCTACCGACTGAGCCATGCCACCGGGAACAGACGATATTATACACGAAGGGGAGGGATTGGTCAAGGCGAAATTTTCAGTTACGCGGTCTGGAAAACATTGGAGTAAATCCGGCCGCGGACGGGGGTGACGCCGCACTGTTCAAAAAGCTGCGGGACGGTGAGAAATTCAAAGCCGCGCTTCTTCAGCTCGGGGATGACCACCTTCAGGGCTTCCACGGTGTTGATGTTGCCGGCCATATCGTGCAGGAGGTAGATGACGCCGTCTGCGGCGGCTTCCAGGATCCGGCGGATCCGCTCTTCGGCGGGAACCTCGGGGACCCAGTCTTCACAGCCTACGCCGCAGATGAAGGTAAGGTCCACTGTGTCAAACAGCGCCGGGCTCACGGAGATGAAGGGCGGACGGAAGAAACGGGGGCATTCCCCGGTGATGGCGGCGATCTTTTCCGAGCAGACGCGGATTTCTTCCTTGATTTCTTCGGCCGGCATCTCAGCCATCGGCCGGTGGGTGATGGAGTGGTTTTCGATATCACAGCCGAGGGAGAGTGCGCGGCGGATCTGGCCTTCCGTTTCCGGCACGATATTGTTCGCGATCAGGAAAAAGGACGCGGGGATCCGGTGCTCCTCCAGGAGGTCCAGTACCTGGGGTGTGGTAATGTTGTTGGGACCGTCATCGAAGCTCAGCGCGATACGCACGGGGAGCACCTCCTCGGAAGGTCTTTTTCTGCGGTATTTGCCGGTGTGCGGCAACATGGGGAATTATATCGGACAGCATGGAAAATGTAAAGGCGCTTTCTTGACAGGGAACGGGCGGAACGATAGAATGTTAGGGCACTCAGGGACCGTGAGGTCCGGGACAGAAGGAAAAGCGGGGTGAACGGAATGAAGGCGGATTTTCGGAAAACGATGGAGGCGCTGAACAGCGTTTCCACGGAGAAACTGCTCTCCTGTGCCCATTCCTGCACGCCGCCGGACCGGAGGAAGATCGTCCGGGTGATCAAGGATTTCCAGGCGGTTCTGTTCCCGCTGTGCTTCCGCCGGGATGATCCGGATATGGCGGATGAGGTGCTGCTGGGAAGGGGACTGCATGCCCTGGAACAGCAGATCAGCGTTGCCCTGTGTTTTTCCGGAAAAGAACGCCGGGAGGCCTTAGAGGAAGCTGCGGAGGCGTGCGAAACCTTTGCGGCCCGGCTGGCTCCGGTGAAGGAACTGCTGCTGAAGGATATCGAGGCGCTGTATGAAGGCGACCCCGCGGCAAAATGCCGGGAGGAGGTCATGATCTCCTATCCGGGTTTCTATGCCGTGTCCATCTACCGGATGGCCCATGAGCTGTACAACCTGAAGATCCCGCTGATTCCGCGCATCATGACGGAGTTTGCCCATGAGAAGACCGGTATCGATATCCATCCGGGTGCGACGGTGGGTGAGTTCTTCTGCATTGACCATGGCACCGGTATTGTCATCGGAGAAACCACGGTGATCGGTGACCATGTAAAGCTGTACCAGGGCGTAACGCTCGGCGCGAAGAGCTTCGAGCTGGATGAGAACGGCAATCCCGTCAAGGGCATCAAACGCCACCCGAACATCGGGAACCATGTGGTCATCTACGCCAACGCGACGATCCTGGGCGGGAACACGACGATCGGGGACAACTGCGTAATCGGCGGCAACACCTGGCTGACGCACTCCGTAAAGCCGGGCACCACGGTGGCCTACACCGCACCGGAAAACCAGAAGCAGGAATAAGTTTTTGAAGGATATGAAAACAGCAGCCGGATGGCTGCTGTTTTTCGTTATTCAATCAGTCCGCGCAGGCGGGCTACCTCGACGAGACCGTTGACCATGCCCTGGATGACCTTTGTCTGGTATTCCTCTGTGCTGAGCATGATATCGTCGTCCTTGTTGGACATGTACCCGAGCTCCACCAGGAATGTCGGCATGGTGGCCCAGTTGTTGGCAACATAGCTGTTGTTCTGCGTCACACCGCCCTTGGTGACTCCGGTGGCTTCGCTCATGGCGTTGAACAGGGCTTCACCGTAGGTGCGGTAGGTTTTTGCGTCTGCCACCTGCCGGGCATAGGTGGAGCTGAGCGGAACGAAAACGTGGATGCCCCGCTTGTTCTTGTTGGAAGTGTTATCGCAGTGAAGGCGGATGAAAAGATCTGCGTGGCCTTCGCCGGCAATCTCCGCACGGCGTACATTGGACACAGGCGTATTCTGGTCCACCCGGGTCATGACGACATCCGCGCCTTCCTCCAGCAGGGCATTCCGAAGTTTCAGTCCGATTTCCAGCACAACAACGGATTCCATCCGGCGGGTTGCTGTTCCCTGGGCCTGGCCGTTGGTGGTGTGGTGGGTACCGGAAAGACCGGGACCCATCGGCTCCTTCAGGCCGATGGCGACGCCCTGGTGGCCGGGGTCCACACAGACGGTCACCCCGGTCAGCCGCCCGGATTCTGCCTTTTCGACGGCCGGGATATCGGTAAGCGCGGTCTGCACATATGTTTTCTTCATCAGTTCCTTGCCTTTGGAGGATTTGATGGTGACCGCGACATTGTTGCCGGGATAGGTGGCGGGCAGGTCAATGGTGCCGGAAAAGATGCCGTCCCGGGATTTCAGTTTCATGTTCCCCTTTTCCAGGGAATTGGACCAGTAAACCACAGCGGAGTCATATCCGTCCGCGGTGAAAGTGATATCAACCGCGTGATCCTGCGGGACAAAGGTGAAATCCCTGATCACGGCGGCAGATGCCACGGAGATGAACAGGACAGGCAGGAGCATGGCCAGAACGGCAGCGAGAGTGAGACGGCGCATATGCGGACTCCTTTCGGAAAAGAGCTCAGCGGCCCGGGAATATCATGAAAAACCCTCGTGAATTATATCGAATTGCCGGGGGGATGTCAAAAACTTGACTTTCATGAGAATTCGCTTAGAATGAGACCTGTATATGCGATCTGATTGCGGAAAACCGAGGAGAGAAGCAATATGAAGAAACCGAAAGCGATGGTTATTCTGGTGATGATCCTGCTCCTGGCCGGAATGATTTCACCTGCTGCGGCAGAAGTGGAACGGAACGTGCTGCTCGACAACGCGTTCAAAATGCTGGAGGAAGGGAATATCTTTATCGAACGGTATAACCAGCTGACCGGCGCATCGGTGGAACCGATTGTTCCCAGCGGTGTACCGTACTTCTTCGGTGGAAAGGATTACTCCCGGATTCTTAAAAACCTCCCGAGATTCGGAAAAGGCGTCTGCAATGAAACGACGACGTTCTACCGCAAGGGAAGGACGTACGCTTACGGCCTGGACTGCCAGGGATACATCTACGCAATCCGGTCAGAGAGCGGAATGATCGGCATTTCGCCGCTGAACGCGTTCTACCAGCCAATTTTCACAGACAAGAAAACCGGCAAAAGGTACAATATGGAACAGTACTATATCTGGACCAAGTATGCGGAGGGTGCAAAGAAGAAGGATATCCCGATGCCGGAAGATCTTTCAACCGTCAAGGACACGGCAAAGGTCGGGGACCTGATGCTGATCCACGCCCGGGGCAACCATATATTGATGTATATCGGAACGATGCGGGATTATGGATTCACGGAAGAAGAAGTACCGGCGCTGAAGGATTACCTGGATTATCCGCTGATGATTCACTGTGGGGTAAGCCCGGTATATGGTGAACGAATCCAGAAGGTGATGGAAGCGGATCCGACCTATTACAAAGGCATGCTGACCACAAATGGCGGCGTGCAGGTATCTATCTGGGGTGTGCCGCGGGATGCGGCAGAATACCATGAGACCGTCCAGAAAACGGATTTTGATTATTTCAAACTGCCGAATGGACAGGTAATGACGATCTATGATCTGAAAAAGGTTAGCAAATGGCGCTGGCTTCGGTTGCCGGATAATGCTCCTGTGCTGAAGGAACGCGGGGGAGAAGTTAAAAAATGAGAAAGGCTTTTTGCTGGCTGATCATCCTGCTGCTGCTTTCCGGCACAGCGGTATCTATGGCAGAATCCGCTGCGGTAGCGCCGGGACTGGAAAAGTTTATTGTCCGTAATGGAGACCGGGAAAGCAAAAAGGTTGCCATTACGATGGATGACTGCAATGAGCGTGAGTGGGTCTGGAAAACCGTGGAGCTGTGCAGGCAGTATGGGATCACCGTTACATTCTTCCCCAACGGGTATAACCTGCTTGAGGAAGAACGGGACGGCTGGCTGGATGTGCTGGCTGCCGGTTGTGAAATCGGAAGCCATGGGCAAAGCCATCTGGAAATCCGGGATATCGGGCCATGGAAACTGCTGTTCCGGATGGGACATTTCCAGCAGAAGCTGGATGAAGTTCTTGGAGAACATTATCCGGTGCGCTGGTTCCGTCCGCCGTTCGGAAGAATCACAGATTCAGACGGGAAATCCAGGGCGAATGAGAACACCATCCGGAAATACGGTTATGACCATATTCTCCTGTGGGACGTCAGTTTTTCTCCCGGGTTCAAAACGAAAGACGTCCTGAAGGATGTGAAGGGCGGGAGCATTATTCTGTTCCATGCCCGGAAGAGGGATTACAACTGCCTGGAGGAACTGATCCCGCTGCTGCTGGAACAGGACTACGAGCTGGTGACGGTCAGCCGGCTTTTCGGATTCGATCCGCCGCAGACCGGCGGTGAACTGTATGTATATAACCAGGATGATTTCAGGTAAACCGATGCATAAGAAAAAACCGGCATTCATGCCGGTTTTTTCGTTATCCTTCAGATGCGTTTTCCGGAATAACGTCCTGGTCTGGCTCTTCTGTCAGGAATTCATCGGAACCCTCCTCGACCAGCGGGGGCAGTTCCATTCCGCCGCTGGCCAACAGTTCGCTGACGGTGACGCATTCATATCCCTGCTCCTGCAGGTAGGGAATCAGGCGATCCAGTACAGCAGGCGTGGGTTTTCCATCCAGGTGGAACAGGAAGATCCAGCCGGGTTCAATCTTTTTGGTAACACGCTTGAAGACTTTATCGGGATCCTTGGCATATCCGCCCCGGGTATCCCAGTCATGGGAGTCCACGCTCCAGATGATGATCTCCATGCCTTCTGCGCGGCAGAGGGCCATGAGCTCCTTGTCATAATCGCCATACGGAGGCCGGAAAACGCGGGGAACAACCCCCAGGCGTTCCTTTGCGTTTTTATTTGGAACTGCCAGCTGGTTCAGGCGGTTGATTTTATTCTTCTGGGCGGCCATCTTGGGATGCGTGTTTGTGTGGTTGCCGATTTCATGGCCGTCAGCCAGCGCGGCTTTGGCTTCCTCTGTAAAAGTGCGGATGAAGAAACCGGTCATAAAGAAAGTGCAGTGTACATTGTACTTCTTCAGGATCGGCAGGATCTCCGGCATCTGGCGGCCGTACCATCCGCAATCCAGGGTGATGGCAACCTTCTTTTCCTGCGTAGGCACCTGGCGGACTGCTTTGACTGCCATGTCCGTGAAAGCACCGTATCCGTTTTTATCTGAAATTTTGTAATCGCCCATCCAGACGGAAAGCAGGCGCTTTCCGGTGATTTCAGGGGTTACCTCCACTTTGAATGCGTGCATTCCGGAACCGGAATTCCAGGTTTTCTCACTCAGGACATTGTTGTCCTGATCCCGCAGCTGCAGGGTTGTGCCTTTGACGAAATTGGACGGATTCTGGAATGTGATGTTGACGGTGGAAATCTTGCCGACATAGCCAAAGTTGACAGAAGAATAGAACTTTGCGACCGGTAACGGAAGGATCTTCAGGGTGAAGGACTTGTCCCGCAAGGTATATCCTTCCCCTTCCGCCGGAATGAATGTCCTGGAAACCGCTTTTTCCACGGTTTCCGTGGAATACTCAACAGAGCCCTCTGTTTTTCCTGCCGGAATGGTAATGGTCAGGGCTTCTCCCGTTTCCTTGCAGGTGAGCGGGATTTCCAGATCCGCCGGTGCTGCGGATTTCACTTTCATGGTGATGGCAAAAGGGAAACCGCCGTTCACCGAACCGCTGGCATGTGCAAAGGATACGGACGGCCGGGTTTCAGCACCGGCAGCACATACGACGGCGGCAGCGGCCAGAACAAGACATATGGTAAGGATTATTTTTTTCATGTCTGATTTCCTCCGGTAATGGACTGAATGGTTACTGGTTGTAGGTTTCCCACATAAGGCTGAACAGGTTGCGGGCCAGCATAACAATTCGATCGCCCTTGTTCCTGACGTTTGTTCCGTTGGTGACCAGCGCAAAGACGAAACGGGTTTCGGGATCAAAGTACAGGTTGCACAGGACGCCGTTGGCCATGCCCTGGTGACCGTACAGCGTCTTTCCGCTGATCAGTGTTTTTACACGTTCCACATTTAAACCATAGGGAGAATCCGCGGTAATTCCGCCTTTCCCCTGCTGGGAGGAGAGCATCTCCCGGACCGTTTCCTCCTCCAGAATCCGCTCGCCGTCAATCACACCCATATCGCACAGCATAATCCCGATCCGGCAGAGGTCCTCCCCGCGGATCCATACACCGCCGTAGGATTCGGCGTAGTCCTTGTCGAGGTTGATTTCTTCCCGGTAGTCCTTTGCATCCCGCAGACGGCGGGAACGGGAAATATTCCCCGATCCGTCCGCATTATAAGTGCTGACAATCTTTTCCGGGTCCTTCAGCTGGAGTACGTTATAGGCGGCGTCAATCCCCATGGGATCGAATATCAGTTCCCTGGCGGCCTCCGTCAGCCGCTGGCCGGTTACGGCCTCCAGGATACAGCCCATGATGCCGGCTCCATAGTTGGAATATTTGTATTCCGTTCCCGGCTTGATTTTCAGGAAGCCGGATTTCTTTTTGTTTTGCTTTGGATTCAGGGTCGGGTTCAGCGGTTTCATTCCGGCGAATGCGCCGCTGCTGTCGTTAATGCCGGCAGTATGGGTCATCAGGATACGGGAAGTCAGATCCACTTTCGGATAATTCGGATTTGCCGCATGATATGGCGGATCCCCGAGGATGCTGCCGATATTCGCGTCCAGGTCCAGACGGCCGGTTTCCACCAGCTTCATAACGGATACTGCTGTGACCAGTTTGGATACGGAGGCCAGCTTGAAGTATGTTTCTTCCGTCACAGGGTCTTTCTCAACCTTGTTGGCAACGCCGTAGCAGCGTTTATAGACGATTTCCCCGTTCTTTGCGGCAATGACCATTCCGCCGATTGTTTTCTGCTGGCGGAATATTTTATCCACCTTTTCATCTGAAGGAGAAGCAGGGTCAGCCATGGCGGAGGAGAATAACAGGAGCAGGGCACAGAAAAGTGCTGACATATGCCGAAGTTGCACCTTGATACCTGGTCTCTTCATGGCGGGATCCGCATCCTTTCAAAGGGAAAATAGTCCTGAAACCGCGTTAAAAATCAATGTTAATTCTACCATATTCATATAAAAAACACAAACTTCCGGTCGAACAATGGCCGGAAGTATGGTATGATAAGCAGGGTTTACGGAAATCCGCGGAAGGGATCGTTCGTTATATGGTTAGGAAGTACATTTTCGTGTTTCTGGCTGTTGCAGTGTTTATGCTGGCCGGATCGGCGAACGGGGAAGCAGCCGGGGACCAGGAAACAGGCCTGGAGTATTTTAAGGTTCGGCATGGCAGCCGTGAAAGCAGCAGGATTGCGATTACCATGGATGATGCAAATGAACGTGAGTGGGTCTGGAAAGCAGTGGAGCTTTGCCGGCAGTATGGGATCACGATGACTTTCTTTCCGAATGGCTTCAACCTGAAGGATGAGGACAGGGAAGGCTGGCTGGACGCGATTGATGCCGGCTGCGAGATTGCGAGCCATGGGAATGACCACAAAAACATGAAGGAGCAGAGCACCTGGGCGGTCCTGTATAAACTGGGCCTGTTCCAGCAGAAACTGGACAGGATGCTGCAGGTTCATTATCCGGTCCGGTGGTTCAGGCCGCCTTTCGGAGCGATTGCGGACGCCTCCGGGAATGAAAGCAGCCATACCCGGACGATCAAATTATATGGTTATGAACACGCGCTCCTCTGGGATGTCAGCGAAACGACTGCCGGAAAAGCAATGGAGAAAGTACAGAATGGAAGTATCCTGCTGTATCATGCCAGGAAAAAGGACTATGAGTGCCTGGCGGAACTGATTCCGATGCTCCTGGAAGCAGGATATGAGCCGGTGACGGTCAGTGCGTTGTTCGGCTATGAACCGCCGGAAATCGGCGGGGAACTGTACACTTTTGATAAGAACCTTTATCTGGAAAAGTAAACCGGATATAAGAACGGAGGTATGTGTTCGGATGATCAAAAGGTGGAGCCTGGTGCTTCTGGTATTCATGCTTTTCTGCTCCGCTGCCGCAGCGGAAGGTGAACTGCATGGATACAGCGGGAACGATGGCTATATCTATGTGACTTTCGGACAGTATTTCCAGAGTATCGACGGCGGAATTCCGGATGACGGGAAACAGGCCTGGCAGTGGAGCGTCCAGGCCAAGAATGAGCGGAAAACCGCCAAAAAAGCCAAACAGGAATACAATCCGGGGGAGGCCGCCGTGGAACCGATTCTCTGGCGGGTTCTTTCTGCGGATGAAGAAAAGGTTTTCCTGCTGAGCGAGTATGTGCTCTTCGCCTCTGTGGTACACAGCAACCTGCGGGAATTTCAGGAGATCGGCGCAGATTTCGGCAGGACGGAGCTGGGCATGAAACTGAACGGGGAGTTTATGGCGGAGGCCTTTTCCGAAGCGGAACAGGAAGCCATGATTTCCCGCGGGGCGCTGGGAAAAGTAACCCTGCCGGATTCAGAGGAACTGAAGGATGAAGCCCTGGGGTTTGGCAGCAAGAAGAAGCAGTATGAGCTGCGGAAAGCCTGGGCAACGGAATACGCCATCCGTGTAACCGGCGCCTATGTTTACCAGCCGAAGAACGGGAAGCACAACCATTCACCCTACTGGCTGCGGGAGCAGGGAACAAAGGATAAACGGCATGAGCGGTCCATCAAGAATGACGGGGCGATCGGTACGCTGGCGGCAACCGGTGAGGACGTTGGCGTCCGGCCTGAAATCTGGCTGCAGCCGGAGGCAGTTGTGATCACGGGCGGAACCGGAACAAAAGAGGACCCTTACCGGCTGGTGCCTGTTTCAGAAGTAGCCGGGCAGACTGAAGTGACAACGGAAGAACTGGAATAACGAAGGGGACAGCTGATATATGAGGAAAGCAATCGGAGCCTTATTTCTGGCAGTGGTGCTGGCCGCGGGGATGCTGTGCGGCGCCGGGGCGGAGGTTTTCCTGAACAGGGAAAAGCCCGCGGACTGGGAAGAACGTGACCTGCTGAAGATTACCGTCATGGATTTTGTGCAGAATGACGCGATTATCCTTCAGTGCGGCGGGGAAAGCATGATCATTGACGGCGGTTCGAAGAAGCACTGGAAAACCATGATGGACTATCTCGAGTCCATCGGGCTGTCCCATGTGAATATCCTGTTCAATACCCATCCCCATGACGATCACCTGGATGCGCAGATCCAGATGGTGAAATCCGGCCGGCTGACGGCGGACCGGTTTGTATCCCCGTTCTTTATCGACTACGGGGTTGGATACGCCAAAGTGAAATACCAGCGGGAAATGGTGAAGGTGCTGGAGGAAAAGGGGATCCCGTTTGTGCAGATCCTGCCGGATGAGGAGCTGACATTGGGCGGAGCCCGGATGGTGCTGTACCGGTATCCGGACGGAAAGGACGCCAATCAGCTCAGCGGCGTGCTGTGGCTGCACTTCGGGGATGCCACGATCCTGCTGCCCGGGGATATCACCGGGGACGGGGAGAAATGGATGGTGAAGCATTACGGGGCGGAAGGCCTGAAGTCGGATATCCTGAAATCCCCGCACCACGGGATTGTGCGGATGGTTCCGGAATTCCTGGAGGCGGTGGATCCCGCGCTGACGGTGATCACCAACCGGCGGAATTCCAGTCAGAAAGCACAGCTGGACGCACGGAAATACGCGAACATCTGGACTTCGATGGGGAAGGTTTTCATGGAAACAGACGGGAAAGACTGGTATGTGACCCAGGTGAAAAACCCGTAAGGATAAAAGGAACGGCGGCTGGTCAGGTCCAGCCGCCGTCTATTTTTACAATGTTGCCGGTGAAGTAGTCCGGCATTTCCAGCAGGCGGAGGACCGCCTGCGCCACCTCATCCGGTGATGCGATATATCCCGCGGGGATCTGGTCACGGATCTCCGCGGTTTCTGTTTCTGACAGGTGGGCGTTCATCCGGGTATCCGCCATGCCCGGCGCCAGCGCGTTGACCTGGATGCCGGAGGGAGCGAGTTCCCGGGCCAGCGCTTGCGTAAAGGCGTTCACCGCGCCCTTGCTCGCGCTGTAGGCCACCTCGCAGGAGGCGCCGCACAGGCCCCAGACGGAGGAAATGTTCAGGATTTTCCCGTGTCCGCTGCGGACCATGTCCGGCACATAGGTGTGGCAGGTGTTGTACACGGAGGTCAGGTTGGTGCGGATTACCTCGTCCCATTCCGCCGGCGGCATGTCCGTCAGCAGTCCGGTGCGGGAGATTCCGGCGTTGTTGACCAGCACGTCCACCGGGCCGAACTGCCTGCGCAGGGACTCCACGTACGCGGCGCTGCCGACATCGCCGAGGGAAGCGGCACAAAGAAGATCCCCCGCCGCGGAAACGAGGCGGGAGGTTTCTTCCAGGGCGGCAGCGTCATGGCCGCCGTTCAGTATGATTTTGGAATATTTCCCGGATCCGGCGCAGGCCAGCGCGATGGCGCGGCCGATGCCCCGGGAGGCTCCGGTAATCAGGATTGTGCTCATTCGAATTCAAACACTGTTATCACAGCGCCCATGTTGTCCAGGGAGGAAACGTGGGAAGCCGAGGGAGTCAGCTGGACATCGAACTCGTTCGCGTCGCCGACAAACTGGCGGAAGATCTCATATTTCCGGGTGCCGTTTTCATACACCACAATATGCGGATGCTCCTGCAGGTATTCGATGTACTCTTCCAGGCAGAAATCCATCAGGTGCATCACGGCGGCGCTGCCTTTGCCCACAAAGCGGTAAACGCCCAGCTTCATGGAGACGCCGGTCTTGAAGGTCTTGTCCAGCGTGCCGGGGGTCGGCCAGTCCTGCAGCGGGAAGCGGAAGACGATGCCGTATTTCCAGCTGTTCTCATTCATCCACGCGGCCTGCGGAGTGGTGGAATACTTCGGCGCGGCGACCTCGGCGTCGTTCCGGTCATACAGGCGGAGCGTAAAGGCCAGGCCGGAGTTATACTCGCTGGTGCCGGGATAGTTGACTTCCTTCATCGCGGCTTCCCTGCGGGTATTTTCATCCTTGTACTTGGAGGAAAGCGCGTCCATCTTCTTGTTGAACAGCGCTTCCTGCGCGGAGTAGGAACGGTAGCCTTCGTCCACCATGTAGTGATCCATGCCCTCAGCCTTTGCGGCGTTGATGGCTTCCAGCAGGGCGTCCGTCGCGACCTTGAACAGGTTGACGTTATAGTCCTTCACCTGGATCTTGGAGTTTCCGCCGACATAGCGGCCGATGCTGACGATGTTCGGGTCGGCATCGTTGAAATCAACCGGGCGGGCATGGAACGCGTTCACCAGCAGCAGGCCGTTGTTCATCACTTCCGCGCGGGTCTTGTGCTCCGCGGTGGCGTTCTCCAGCGGGAAGGTGGAAACATCGACGATTTCCCAGCCTTCGGTCTTGGTGGGCTTCGGCCATTCCTTGGGCTCGGAAGGCTTCATCGCCTGGTTCTGCAGGTCGATCAGCGTTTGCTGGTATTCCCGCATTTTTTCCTCGTTCTGCTTGTCCACCGCTTCATACTGCTCAGCCATTTCCTTCGCGGCGGTCTGCCGGATCGGATCGGTGACGAGCGGCTTCAGCAGGAAACCGCCGGCGGCCAGCGCGGCGACCAACAGGGTAATCACCAGGACTACCGGTACCGCCTTGCTCTTCTTTCTGTTGCTCATTTCCAGACACCTGCCTTTGAATCAAATCTTTCCAGACAAGGACTCTGTTATATTAACGAAACTCATTCTATAAAAATTTCGTTACGAATTTTTAAAATTCCTTCTTTTTCGTAAATGTTGACATTTACGGACCGGGTAGGAAGCGATGTTGATGCATGAAAGCCGCATCTGCGATCGCCGTTACCCGCTCAGGCTTCGCCGGGGCTCGCCTTTGCGGACGGCTGCAGCACGACAACTGTTATCCATTTTTGCTTCGCGGCTGCTTGCAAAAATGGACAGTTGCTTACATCCGTTCGGGAGCCTCGATGCCGATCAGGTAAAGGCCGGTTTTGATGATCTGGCGGGTGGCATCGGCCAGGGCGACACGGGCGGCCGCCTGCGCAGGTTCGCCGTCCAGGATGCGGTGCTCGTAGTAGTACTTGTTGAACGCCTGGGCGATATCGGTCACCGCACGGGTGATCATGCTGGGCTCGTACTTGTCGGCGGCTTCCAGGACGACGTCCGGGAACCGGCTCAGCAGGCGGAGCAGCGCCTGGGCTTCATCGTCTGTCAGGGCGGACCAGTCGGGCTCCGCCGTGATGCCTTCTGCCTTGCGCAGCAGGCTGCAGCAGCGGGCGTGGGTGTACTGGACATAGGGGCCGGACTCGCCGTCGAAGTTCAGGGCGCGGTCCCAGCGGAAGTCGATATCCTTGATCCGGTTGTTGCTCAGGTCGGTGTAGACCACAGCGCCGATACCGATCTGGCGGGCAACATCGTCCTTGTTCTCCAGGTTGGGGGACTTCTCCTCGATAATCTCCCGCGCTTTGGAAACCGCCTGGTCCAGCAGGTCCTCCAGCAGGACCACGTTGCCCTTCCGGGTGGAGAGGGCTTCGCCCTCGAAGCTGACCATGCCGAAGGCCACGTGCACGCAGTTCTTTGCCCAGTCGTAGCCCATCTTCTCCAGCACGCGGAAGACCTGGCGGAAATGCAGATCCTGCTGATAGGCCACCACATACAGGCACTTGTCGAAGTGGTAGGTATTCTGGCGGTAGACGGCGGCGGCCAGGTCCCGGGTGGCGTAGATGGTGGTGCCGTCGCTCTTGAGAATCAGGCAGGGCGGCATCTTGTCCTCGCTCAGATCCACGACCTGGGCGCCCTCGCTCAGGGTCAGCAGGCCCTTGTCCCGCAGGTCCTGAATGACCGGCTCCATCTTGTCGTTGTAGAAGCTTTCGCCGGCGTAGCTGTCGAAGGTGACGCCCAGCATGTCGTACACCCGGGCGGCGTCCTTGAGCGTCAGCTCCTTGAACCAGGAGAAGATGGCCAGGGCTTCCTCGTCCCCGTCCTCGATCTTCTTGAACCAGGCCCGACCCTCGTCCTCCAGGGCGGGATCCTTCTCCGCTTCTTCATGGAAACGGACATAGAGGGCGGTCAGCGCGTCCACGCCGCTCTTCTCCACCTCTTCCTTCGAGCCCCATTTCTTGTAGGCGCAGATCATCTTGCCGAACTGGGTGCCCCAGTCTCCCAGGTGATTAATGCCCACGGTGCGGTATCCCAGGAAGTCATAGATCCGCTTCAGGCTGTGGCCCAGCATGGTGGTGGACAGGTGGCCGATGTGGAACCGCTTGGCGATATTGATGGAGGAGTAGTCCAGGCAGATGGTCTTGCCGTTTCCGATATCGGAAGCGCAGAACCGGTCCTTCTTCTCCTTCAGCTCCGCCATGATCTCCGCGGCGAAGTTCGCCCGGTTCAGAAAGAAATTCATATAGCCGTTGACGGGACGGACTTCTGCGACCTCGGGGTGGCTCCAGGCGGAGCACAGGGCTTCCGCGATCTTCGGCGGGGCCATCCGCAGCGGCTTGGCCAGGCGGAAGCAGGGAAAGGCGTAATCCCCCAGGGCGGGATCCGGCGGCACGGCCAGCAGGCCGCGCAGCTCCTCGGCGCCGGGCAGCCCCTGGGCGTCCGGGAAGAGGGAAGCGGCGGTTTCCGCGGTGAGGGAGGCGAGACGGGTCATGGTATCCATAGCGGGCAGTTCCTCCAGTAAAATCAATCGGTATAACAGTGCTAATGATAGCACAGGAGGGCAAAAAAAGGCAACAGATTCATTGACATTGGGGGGAGGGACGCTTATAATATTTTCATAAGAGGCAGTGTGTGCCTTTT
>JAFRTK010000110.1 GCA_017427165.1 Clostridia bacterium | reverse complement strand
TTCTCCCATCCAAGGCACGGGTCGGTGATCGACTGCCCGTAAACCCCGCCGCCGACCTTCTGGTTTCCGTCCACCAGGTAGCTTTCGATCATCAGGCCTTTCACCAGCTTCCGCAGCGATTCGTTGTACCGCCGGCTGTGCAGCACTTCCTTGGAAATCCGGATCTGCTCAATATACTGCTTTCCGGAGTTGGCGTGGTTCACATCCACCACCACTGCCGGGTTCTGCAGCTCCCGTTCCTCGTAGAAGTCCTTGATCCGGATCAGGTCCTCGTAGTGGTAGTTCGGCTGGGGCTGGCCGTGCTTGTTGGTCGATCCGCGCAGGATCGCGTGGGCATAGGGGTTGCCCTCGGAGCGCGCCTCCCATCCGCGGTAGATAAACGTATGTCCGTGCTGGGCCGCCTGGACAGCGTTCAGCATCACCTGGAAATCGCCGCTGGTCGGGTTCTTCATGCCCACCGGCACCTCGATTCCGCTGGCTGTCAGCCGGTGCTGCTGGTCCTCCACGGACCGGGCGCCGACCGCCACATATCCCAGCATGTCATCCAGGTATTTGTGGTTTTCCGGATACAGCATCTCGTCCGCTGCCGCCATGCCGGTCTCCTGCAGCACGCGCATGTGCAGTTTCCGGATCGCGATGATTCCCTTGAACATATCCGGCTTCTCGTCCGGATCCGGCTGATGCAGCATCCCTTTGTAGCCGTCCCCCGTGGTGCGCGGCTTGTTGGTGTAGATCCGCGGCACGATGAACAGCTTGTCCTTCACCTTTTCCGCCAGTTCGCCCAGCCGCAGCACATATTCCATCACGCTGTCCTCATGGTCCGCGCTGCACGGTCCGATCACCAGGATAAACCGGTCATCCCGGCCGGCAAAAATGCCCTTCAGTTCGGCAATCCGCTTCTCCACCGTCCGGCTCATTTCCCCGGTCAGCGGATACATTTCCTTGACCTCCATGGGAATAGCCAGCTTCCGTTCAAATATCATGTTCATGGGTTTCGCTCTCCTTACTTTTTATCGAACAGCGCGCGCCGCTGGGTCGACAGCCGCATCTTTTCCCGCATGCCCTCGCGGTCTCCCGCCGCCAGCATGTCCCGGAACCGTCCCAGTTCTGCCAGGAATACGTCCATCTGCCGCAACAGCGGTTCCCGGTTCATCAGGAACAGCTCGCTCCACATCGCGTCGTTGATCCGCGCGATCCGGGTCAGGTCCCGGAAGGAGTCGCCGGTGTAATCCACCAGGTGCGTATTGTCCGAACAGGTCATCAGGCTTACCGCGATCACATGCGTCAGCTGCGACACAAAGCCGATCATCTCGTCATGCTGTTCCGGCGTCAGCTCCGCGATATGGCGGAAGCCCAGGATCCGTCCGAGGCTCCGGCACCACTCAATCGCTTCCGGCGTGTTCTTCTCCGTGGGAACCACGATGTAGTTCGCGTCCCGGAAAATCCGCTCGTCGCTGTTCTGAACGCCGTACACCTCGCGCCCGGCCATCGGGTGCGCCGCGATAAACTCCACGTCGTCCCGCAGCTCCGCCTGGATATCATACACCACGCAGCTCTTCACGCCGGTGACGTCCGTCATCATCAGCCCGGGCTTGAACAGGTGCTGCCAGTCGCGGACCCATTCCAGGAACACCCCGGGATACAGCGCGAAGATGGCCGCGTCCGCGTCCCGTACCGTCGTTTCGTCCACATGGTCGTATCCGCGGTCGATCACGTCATGCTCCAGCGCCCAGCGGATGGCTTCCGGGTCCCGGTCAATCGCGCTGACGTGGAAACCCAGCCGTTTCAGTCCCCGGGCATAGCTTCCGCCCATCAGTCCGAGGCCGACGATCAGGATATTTTTCCTGCTGATCCACTCCATGGTTCCACCTCCGCCTGTATTCCCAGTCCCGCCAGCCGGTCCCAGTAGTCCGGCAGGCTTTTGCGGACCGCCTCCGCGCCGTCCAGCACTCCGCCGGTCTTCACGCACACCGCTGCCAGCGCCATCACGATCCGGTGATCGTTGTGGCTGTCCAGCGGCTCCGCCGGTGTCTCCGGTGTCTGGCCGGGAATCAGGATCTCATTCTCTTTGTTTTCCAGGATGACGCCGAACTTTGCCATTTCTTCCCGCATGGCCTCACCCCGGACGCTCTCCTTCAGCCGAAGCCGCCGGGTGCCGGTCAGCTTCGCGCCATTGTGCAGCGCCGCGGCGGCAATCAGGGCCGGTGCCAGGTCCGGGCAGTCCGTCACATCCAGCTCCGGCGTTCCCTTCCGGATCTCCGCCAGGTACCGGCTGTATACCCGGTCCCCCTGCAGGCTGTCCGCCCGCAGTCCGGTCAGCTCCACTTCCCCGCCCGCGTCGTTCAGGATATCCAGGTATGCAGCGTTGGAATAGTCGCCTTCCACCGTCGCCTCCCGTGCCCGGTATGTGCCGGCGGGAATCTTCAGGGCATACTCCCCGTCCCATTCCGCTTCAATCCCGGAATCCCGCAGCGCCTGCATGGTCAGGTCCAGGTAGGAGCGGCTTTCCAGCGGCGGCAGGATTTCAATCCGGCTGTCCGTGCCGGTCAGCGGCAGGGCGAACATCAGGCCGGAAATGAACTGGCTGCTGATATCCCCCCGCACGGTATATGTCCCGGCGGTCAGCGTCCCGTGCACCCGCAGTCCGCCGTTCTCCCGGGCAAATATCATCCCCCGCTCCGCGCAGATCTCTTCATATACCGTCAGCGGCCGGCTCATCAGCCGTTCGCTGCCGTCAAACCGGATTTCCTTTCCGCACAGCAGGGCCGCGGGAATCATAAACCGCAGGGTGCTTCCGCTTTCCCGGCAGGCCAGCATCGCTTCCCCTGCCTTTCGCGGGTCGCATCCGCGGATGAATACCGTTCCTTCTTCAATCCGGACCTCCGCCCCGAGCGCGCGCAGGCAGTCCGCCGTGGCCAGGATATCCTCGCTCGCGTCCACATGGCGGATCACGCTTTCGCCTTCCGCAAATCCCGCGCAGATCAGCAGGCGGTGGGCCATGGACTTCGAGGGCGGCGCCTCCGTCTGTCCCCGGGGAATCCCGGGATGAATCACCGCTCTCATTTCCTGTCCTCCGTACCGGCCAGGTAGTCCATCGCTTCCAGGTATCCGTCCGTTCCGTGGCCGGAGATCGTTTTCTCGCAGGCCGCGCGGATATAGCTCACCTTCCGGAATTCCTCCCGGGCGTTCACGTCGGAGATATGCACCTCCACCGCCCGGATGCCGACCGCCTTCATCGCGTCCAGGATGGCAATGCTCGTATGCGTATACGCGCCGGGATTGATCACAATCCCATCCTCCCGGCCGTAGGCCTGCTGGATGGCATCCACCAGGGCGCCTTCATGGTTGGACTGGAACAGGGTCACCTCAATGCCCCGTTTTTCCGCATGTTTCCGGATCTTCCGGCACAGGCTCTCATAGGTTTCCCGGCCGTAGATATCCGGTTCCCGGATGCCCAGCATATTCAGGTTCGGTCCGTTGATCACCAGGATCCTCATGCGTTCCACCTGCTTTCCGCTTCATCGGCTGTATCCTCCGCGCTGCCCGTCACCGCGATCCGCTCATCCGCGGTCGCGCGGTAGATGGGTTCCCGCGCAGCATGCAGCGCCGCCATTTTTTCCCGGGAATCCGCCAGCGGCCGGTCATCCGTCGGAACCAGGTCCTCCGGTTTCCGGTCCAGCCATACCAGCCGGCCGTTCCGCCGCAGCGCGTCCACGTTTTCCTCCCGGAGGACGGCTCCGCCGCCCGTGGAGATAATCACCCCGGCGCGGGCTGCCGCCTCGCGGATCACTTCGCTTTCCAGGTCCCGGAAGTGCTTTTCGCCGTACCGGCGGAAGATCTCCGTGATCTCCATACCGGCCTTTTCCACAATCATCCGGTCCGTATCGATTACTTCCCGGCCGGTCCGCGCGCCCAGGATGGATGATACCGCGCTTTTCCCGCTGCCCGGCATCCCGGTCAGCACGATGTTTTCCTTGTCCCGGGCCATCCGGCGGTAAATCCTTTCCGTCAGTCCTTCATCGTACCGGATCCCGCGGAATACCTCCGCCGCCCGGACCGCCTGGGCTGCCAGCATGTACAGTCCGCCCTCCGCCGGAATGCCCCGCCGCATGGCGGCCAGCACCAGCTTCGTGCGCAGGGGATTGTAGATTACATCCACCACGCCCCGCAGTTCCGGGAATCCGTCGATATTCACGGGCATGTCCTCCGCTGCCGGGAACATGCCGCACGGTGTGGTGTTGATCAGGATCTCCGCGTCCCGGTGATCCCGCAGCGCCTCCTCATAAGTCACCGCGCCGTCCCTTGCGCTCCGGCTCACCCGGATCACCGGGTCCGCGCCCATGGCATTTGCGGTATACACAGCGGTTTTGCTCGTTCCGCCGGTGCCGAGCACCAGCGTTTTCCGTCCCCGGATATCCGGGCAGACCCGGATAATCAGCGCCTGCAGCCCGGCCGCGTCTGTGTTGGTTCCGTACAGGTGCCCGTCCCGGTTGACGATGGTATTCACCGCGCCGATTTCCCGCGCCGTATCGCTGATTTCATCCAGGTACGGGATCACATCCTGCTTGTAGGGAATCGTCACATTGATTGCCCGGAACTCCTTCCGGGTCATGAATGCTCCCAGGTCCTCCGGCGCGATTTCCCGCAGCTCGTAGTCCTCGCCGGTGATCAGCCGGTGAATCGGCACGGAATAGCTGTGGCCGAGGTGTTCCCCGATCAGTCCGTACTGCATCAGTCCGCTCCTCCCGGCCATTCCGGCCCGAAGCGCGTCGCCAGCATATCATACAGCACGATCGCGGTTACGCAGTCCGCCACCACGCGGGCCCGGTGCACGATCGCCGGATCATGGCGTCCGCCCGCGGCCAGGGTTGTTTCCTGGTTTTTTGTGATATCCACAGTCTGCTGTTCCTTCCGGATGGTGGGGGTCGGCTTCACCGCGCAGCGGAACAGCACCGGCATTCCGTTGGTGATGCCGCCGTTGATCCCGCCGTTGCGGTTGGTGGCGGTTTCCACTTTTCCGTCCCGCATCACAAACGGATCATTGGCTTCGCTGCCCCGCATATCCGCGAGTGCGAATCCGTCGCCGAATTCCACGCCTTTCACCGCGGGAATGGAAAACAGCGCGTGGGAGAGCATGCCTTCCATCGTGTCAAACCAGGGCTCCCCGACGCCGGCAGGCACTCCCGTCACCAGCGTTTCCAGCACGCCGCCGACGCTGTCGCCTTCCTCCGCCGCGCGTTCCGCCGCGGCGCGCATTTCCGCACCCTTCGCTTCATCCAGTACGGCGAATTCCATCCGGTTCAGCTTTTCAATATCCGCTTCCGGCCGTTCCGAAAAACCGGCGTCCGCAATGCCCGCGCACCGGGCGATATGGGTTCCGATCCGGATTCCCTTTTGCTCCAGCGCGTATGCGAGGACCGCGCCTGCCGCGACCAGCGCCGCGGTAATCCGCCCGCTGAAATGGCCGCCGCCCCGGTAATCCTCAAACCCGCTGTACCGGATATGCCCGGTATAGTCCGCGTGTCCCGGCCGCACCGGTCCGAATGTATAATCCTGGCTCCGGGTATCCCCGTTCGGAATCAGGATGGTCAGCGGTGTTCCGGTGGTCCGTCCGTTGAAAACCCCGCTTACGATCCGGAAGGGATCCGCCTCCCGCCGCGCGGTGGAAATCTTCCCCGCCGGCCGGCGCAGGCGCAGCTTTTCCGCGATATACGCCTCGTCCACCGGGATTCCGGCCGCCAGTCCGTCCAGCACGGCGCCGATCTCCGGCCCGTGGCTCTCGCCGAACAGCGTCACCGTCACATTCCCGCCGAAAGTATTCTTCATGGTGTTTCCCTCCATGCTCCTGTCTTATCCGAACAGGGCTGTATAGCGTTCCCGCAGTTCCTCCGGCGCCATCGGCGTGATCCGGCAGCTGCCGGCTTCCTCGCATACAACCGCCATGATTTTCCCGTGATCCGCTTTCTTGTCATGGATCACCGTCGCCATCACGCGGTCGGGATCCGCGCCGCACACGGTCGGCAGCCCGAGCCGTTCCAGCACCGCCTTCAGCCGCGGCCGCACCGCGTCCGAACACATCGGCAGCATGCCCAGTGCCACGCACTCCCCGTGATACAGGCCGTTTTCCGCGTGCAGGCTTTCAATCCCGTGCCCCAGCGTGTGCCCGAAATTCAGCGCCCGGCGCAGTCCCTGCTCCTTCACGTCTTCTTCCACTACGCGTTTCTTGATCCGCAGGGCGTTCTCAATCAGCCGGTCCGGCCGGTCGCCGATCCGGAATTTTTCAGCCAGGGCAAATCCTTCTGCGTCAAAGCACACCGCCATCTTCACCGCTTCCGCCATGCCGTTCGCGATCTGCCGGTCCGGCAGTGTTTCCAGCACCTCCGGATCGATCAGCACCCGTTTCGGCTGGTAAAACGCGCCCACGATATTCTTGATGCCGTCCAGGTCAATGGCGGTCTTTCCGCCGATGGAGGAATCCACTTGGCTCAGGACCGTCGTGGGGATATTGTAGAATTCGATCCCCCGCATATAGCATGCCGCGGCAAATCCGGCCATATCGCCGATGACGCCGCCGCCCACGGCCGCCACGCAGTCCTTCCGGGTCATGCCGAAATCCAGCATCGCCCTCAGCAGCCGTTCAAAGCTCCGGAAGTTCTTGTTCTCCTCGCCCTGCGGCAGGGTTTCGATCCGTGCTTCCCCGCACTGGTCTGCCACGGTTTTCGCGTATGCTTCCGGCACGCCGTCATCCGTCACCACCAGCACCTTCCGGTCCAGCCGGAGCAGGTCCCCCGCGCGGCGGATGCATCCGCGTTCCAGTACGATATCATAGCTGTCGGTCCCCAGGTTCACGGGAATGATCATGCTTCATCCTCCTGCAGGCTGATTTCCGGTGAGAACCGCCCGGCCACCTTCACCACATTGCAGTGTTCCGCCAGTTCCCGCATCATCTGCTGCCCTTCTTCGCTCCGGTCGTCGCCTTCCATTTCCGCGAAAAAGTAGTACTGCCAGGGCAGTTCCTTCATCGGCCGGGAGCGCAGCGCCTTCATATTGAAGCCGTGCCGCCCGATCACGGTAATCGCGTTGGCCAGCGCGCCGGCCACGTGGTTCACCGTAAACAGCAGCAGGAAGCTCGTCCCGCCGGAAAGCGGTGTCCGGTTCTCCGCCCGGGAGAACACCGCAAACCGTGTCGCGTTCAGTCCGCTTTCATTAATATTCTTTTCCAGCACATCCAGTCCGTACAGCCGGGCAGTCTCCATGCTCGCGATCGCCGCCGTGGCGGGATCTCCCTTTTCCATCACCGCCTGGGCTGCCCGCGCCGTGTTGGATGCCTGCACCGCCTCCAGCCCGTGCCGCCGGATATATTCGCCGCACTGGCTCAGCGCCTGGGGATGGCTCACCACCCGCCGGATATCCTCCGCCTTTGCGCCGGGCACGCCCAGCAGGTGATGGTTGACCGGCAGGGTATAGACACCCGTCACATGCAGGCTCCCGGTGAACATCAGGTCCGTCACCTGGCCGACCTCGCCGGCATAGCTGTTCTCCAGCGGGAGCACGCATACGTCGCAGTCCCCGTTTTCCACCTTGCGGTAGGCTTCCGCGAAATCCTGGCAGGACACTGCTTCGCCTTCCGGGAAGATGCGTTTTGCCGCGATATACGCGAATGCGCCCTCCACGCCGCTGTATGCCGCCCGGATTCCCTTCAGCAGCCGCCGCTGGTACCCGCGCGAGCAATTCAGCATATTCCGGATAAACAGGTCATAGTCTCCCTGCAGCTCATCGTCCCGGATATACGCCATGTTCCGCGCGATGACCTCCTGCTCCCGTCCCGCGTCCTGGATCGGCAGTCCGTGTTCCTTCTTCCACAGCGCGATCCGCTTCACGGCTTCCATGCGCTGCTCAAACAGGCGGGCCATCTCCCGGTCGGTTTCATTGATGATTTCCCGCTGGGCGGTCAGTACTTCCGTATTCATGGTGCATCCTCCGGTTCAGGTATTAAAAAACCACCGCTCTTCCTACGACAAGAAGCGGTGGATGCTGTCGTTTTCCGGTCCTCCCGGTCCTCAGCCATCCATCGCAGGGCTATAAAAGTAATAGTAGGAATTCGCGAACATGCTTCATGGTTTCCTTTCCTCAGGGTCTGCATCAGCATACAGCCGGATGCTTTCCCTGTCAATCACCCTCATGCCGGGCATCCGTTTTTTCTCTGTTTTTCCCGGCTACTGTCTTTTTTCCTTCACTTGTGCTATCATACCACATAACGGACTATATTTCCATGAACCCATCAGAAAGGTGGTATTCCAGCATGAAAAAAATCCTGTCCCTGGTTCTTGCCCTGGCCATGCTGCTGGGGATTGTTCCCGCGTTCGGCGAAGCTCCCGCCGCCTCCGCGCTTCCCGCCGTCGGCGATATGGTGGAAGGCTTTGAGGTAAAGGAAATCCGCGAATTCGGCCTGATCGGCGCACAGCTGGTATACTTCGAGCACGCCAGTACCGGCGCGAAACTGCTGTATGTCGCCAATGATGATACAAACCGCGCTTTCCAGCTCACATTCCCCACCCGCATGGAGAATGATACGGGCCTGCCTCATGTCTTTGAGCATGGAACGCTCAGCGGTTCAGTGAAGTATCCCTCCACAGACCTGTGGATGAATGTCGGCTACCAGACCTACAACACCTACATGAATGCCTATACAGCTGACGCCATGACCTGCTTCCCCGTTGCCTCCCTGTCGGAAGCGCAGCTGCTGAAGCTGGCGGATTTCTACACCGACCTGTGCCTGAATCCGCTCATCATGACCGAGGAGAAAATCTACCGCACCGAGGCCTGGCGGTATGAAATGGCCGATGCCGATGCCGATCTCACGCTGAACGGCACCGTATATTCCGAAATGCTCGGTTCCTTCAATCTGAACCGTGCAGCCCTGAATTCCGCCAATAAGGCCACTTTCCCGGGTGCCTCCATCTCCAATGATTCCGGCGGAAATCCGGATCATATTCCGGAAATGACCTGGCAGGACCTGAAGGATTACCATAACAAGTATTATCATCCCTCCAACTGCCTGGCCCTGCTGTACGGTTCCTTCAGCGACTATACCGCTTTCCTGAAGCTGCTGAACGAAGCGTTTGCGCCCTTTGACCGCCAGGAAATCAGCCTGGAAGAGACCGGTTACACCCGGATCACCGAACCGGTCTTCACCCATACTTCCTGGCGGATGGCGGAAGGATCCGATCCGGCCAACCAGACCGCGATTTATTACTACATCGTCTGTCCCGGCATGCGGGATGATGTTGCCCAGGAGCGGCTGATCGACCATGCCTGCGACCTGCTGTCCGACTCTGCCTCCCCGCTGATGCAGGCTCTGAAAAAGGCCTTCCCGACCGGTTCTTTCGGCATCGGCCGCGAAGTCGCTGCCCCGGATGACGCGGTCGCGATCGTGGCCACCGGCGTCAATGACGGCGATGAGGAACAGTTCAAAGCCATCGTGGATGAATACCTGGCGGATACCGCCAAAAACGGCTTCGGCGCTGAACTGGTTGACAATATCGTCACCGCCCTGAAGTTCAACGCCAAGCTGGCCAATGAGAACAGCAACCCCGTGGATGGAATTCTTGAAAGGATTGCATACGCCTATTCCGTCTCCGGCGATATCTTCAATTATGTGGACGGTTATGAATCCATGGACAATATTGAAGCGGAAAACGAGCAGGGACTCCTGGCCGGTGCCGTACAGACCTGGCTGGTGAATCCGGAACTGTACACCGTTACCGTCACTGTTCCCGCCCCCGGTGAACAGGAAGTCCATGACGCAGCCCTGGCGGCCTCCCTTGCGGAGATCAAGGCCGGCATGAGCGCTGAAGAAATCCAGGCAATCGTGGATGCCACCAATGCCGCGGATCCGGATGAAGACACGTCAGCCATGGTCGAGGACCTGACCGCTGTCAGCCTCGCCACCCTGCCGGAAGAGGTCAAGAAATACGACCTGCGGGACACCACCGATGAAAACGGCCTCCGCCGCGTTGAATCGGTAGCCGGTGTGGACGGAATCTCCTACATCATGCTGTGCCTGGATGCGATGGCCCTGCCGCAGGAGGATATCCATTACATGCGGCTCTTCACACGTCTGCTGGGCAAAATGGATACGGATGCCCACACCTGGGAAGAACTGGATGCCCTGGTCTCCCGTTATCTGTACAGCAGCACCTTCGGCGTCTTTGCCAGCGGCTACCGGGATAACTTCCATCCCTACATGGTGGCGGAATGGTATTCCCTGGATGAGGATCTGGAAGCCGGCTACAGCCTGGCTGAAGAGATCCTGTACCGCACGCAGTTCACGGATACTGAAACGCTTCTCAAGCGGATCCAGGACCAGAAGAACTTCGTCCGCCAGCAGATCAACGGCGCCGCTTACCAGGTCCTGATGTACCGCCAGTTTGCCGTTACTTCCACGCATTACCGTTATTCCAATTACCTGAACTTCCTGGATTACTATGATTTCCTGTCGAAGCTCGAAACGCTCATGGAAGAAAATCCCGATGAAGTTGTGGCCGGCCTGCAGCGGGTCCAGCAGTTCTTCGCCAACCGGTCCGGCGCGGTCGCGGCCATCGCTGCCAGCGAGGAATCCCTGGCCCTGAACCGTCCGCTGACCGATGCGTTCTTTGCGAAGCTGGACAACACCGCCCGTGAAGCGGTGGAATACGACCTGCCGGTTCCCGCAAAGAAGGAAGCCCTCATTGCCGATATCAATGTACAGTTCAACGGCATCTCCGTAAACTGGAAGGACATCGATCCCGAAATCGACGGCGCCGCTTACGATGTAGTCGGCCAGCTCGTGGCGGACAAGCTGCTGATTCCCGAACTGCGTGACCGGATGGGTGTCTACACGCCCTTCTGCGTCTCCTCCAACGAAACCTTCTACCTGCTGACCTACCGGGATCCCAACCTGGCGGAAACCTTCACCTTCTACGACGGCCTGCCGGATATGATCAACAACCTGGATGTGGATCAGTCCACGATTGACAAGTATATTCTCAGCACTTATTCCGGCCTGGCCATGCCGGAGGGCGAAATGTCCGGCGCCACCTCCGCGCTGAACAATTACATCAACGGTGTTCCGGAAGACCTGAAACTGCAGAACATGAAGGCTGTCAAGAGCGTCACGCCCGAGACGGTAAAAGCCTTCGCCCTGTCCCTGGCGGATATCCTCAACACCGGTGTCCGCGGCACAGCCGGCAGTGCCGGAGCCATCAATGCCAATGCTGAAATGTTTGACGCGGTCTACAACCCCTTCAACTCGGTGGACCTGAGCGCCATCGAATTTGAGGATGTCCCGGAAGGACATGAGAAGTATGAGAGTGTCCACTTCGCGGTGGACAACCAGTTCATGGCGCCCCTGTCCGATACCGTCTTCGGTGTGGATGAACCCGCAACCGTCGGCGACTTCCTCGCCTCCGTCTACGCGCTCATGGGTGGTCCTGCCGGTGATCCGGAAGGTGCCCGCGCATGGTTGGCCGGCTACGAACTCGTCGATGCAGATGCAGATCTGTCTGCCCCGCTGACGGAAGATCTCTTCTGCCTCATCATGCAGGCGATCGGCGTCGGCTACACCACGGACACACCGGACACAGTCGTCCCGCGCGGCGACCTGGCGGATGTGCTCATGCAGGTCAATGAAATGATGAGCCAGCAGGGTGCAGCGTGAGCACACGAAAAAACCTTGTATATCAACCGTCTGATGTGATATACTGAATCGGTTACTGATAATATTCTGAGACAGGAGGAACCGCTCAAATGCAATACACCAAAGAAGTGGAAGAAATGGTCTGTGTTGCGAAGGGCCCGAATCACGGCCCCGCCCCTATTCCTGAAGAGGGAAAATGGATTCAGGCCAAGGAAATCAAAGACATCTCCGGTTACACCCATGGTATTGGCTGGTGCGCTCCGCAGCAGGGTACCTGCAAGCTGAGCCTCAACGTCAAGAACGGTGTGATTGAGGAAGCCCTCGTCGAAACGATCGGCTGCTCCGGCATGACCCACTCCGCCGCCATGGCCAGTGAAATCCTGCCCGGCAAGACCATCCTCGAAGCCCTCAACACCGACCTGGTCTGCGACGCCATCAACACCGCCATGCGGGAACTGTTCCTGCAGATCGTGTACGGCCGCACCCAGTCCGCCTTCTCCGATGACGGCCTGCGCATCGGCGCCGGCCTGGAAGACCTGGGCAAGGGTCTCCGCTCCATGGTCGGTACCATGTACGGCACCCGTGAAAAGGGAACCCGTTACCTGGAAATGACCGAAGGCTACGTGGTCAAGATGGCCCTCGACAAGGACGATCAGGTCTGCGGCTATCAGTTCCTGAGCCTGGGCAAGATGATGGACGCCATCAAAAAGGGCATGTCTCCGAATGAAGCGTACGAGAAGAACCTCGGCACGTACGGCCGCTTCAAGGCGGAAGACGGCGCGGTCAAGTGGATTGACCCGCGCAAAGAATAAGGGAGGTGTGACGGATGGCTCTGTTTGAAAACTATGAAGGCCGCATGCCTCAGCTGCAGCCTGTCCTGGACAAGTACGGATTCAAAAACTTCGACGAAGTGAAAGCCTTCACCAACAGCAAGGGTGTTGACGCTTACACCATCGTGGAAAGCACCCAGCCCATCTGCTTCGAAAACGTGAAGTGGGCATACGAACTGGGCGCTGCCATCGCCATCAAGGAAGGTGCGAAGAACGCTGCGGAAGCCGCCAAGTGGATCGGCACCGCCCTGCAGGCCTTCTGCATCCCTGGTTCCGTTGCGGACCAGCGCCAGGTCGGTATCGGCCACGGCAACCTGGGCGCCATGCTGCTGGATGAGGAAACCGAATGCTTCGCGTTCCTCGCCGGCCACGAATCCTTCGCTGCTGCGGAAGGCGCCATCAAAATCGCGCTGAACGCCAACAAGGTTCGGAAAAAGCCCCTCCGCGTGATCCTGAACGGCCTGGGCAAGGACGCCGCCATGATCATCAGCCGGATCAACGGCTTCACCTACGTGCAGACCAAGTATGACTACCTGTCCGCCGACGTGAAGGAAGAC
>JAFRTK010000109.1 GCA_017427165.1 Clostridia bacterium | reverse complement strand
TACCGGAAGAAACCGGAAAACATCCCGGGCATGAAAATGTTCCTGCGCCGGTATCCGAAAATCCGGGAGGCAATGGCGCGGCGGCATGAGATGTATAACGGGCAGATGGAAGCGCTCGACCGGATTGAGGACGGGCATTCCGCGGTGGTGATCCGCCCGCCGGAAAGCCTGGGGATCGGCCATACGGAAAAGAACCCGGAGGAGCTGGAACGCGTATACCGGATCGGGCGGCTGGAGGCGGAAAAGCGCCTGGCGGAGATCCGGGAATATATCGGGAAATGAGAAAGGGGAGGCAGACGATGGGCGAACAGAAGATGCCGGCAGCCATGGGCCTGAGCCATGTGGCTATCCGGACCCGGGATATCCTGGAAAGCGTCCGCTTTTATACCGAGGTCCTCGGCCTGCGGGAAGCCTTCCGCATGCACCGGGAGGACGGATCCCTGGCGACGGTGTATATGTATTTTGGGCCCGGGCAGTACCTGGAGCTGTTTTCCGGCGGGACCCGGGAAGGCCTGGAAGGACAGGACGTCATCGGCTTCTGCCATATCTGCGTGATGACGAAGGATATCCACCGTTCCTATGAGGCGGTGAAGGCCGCGGGCGGCCCGGTGGACCGGGAAATCCAGCGGGGAAAGTCCCAATGCTGGATGTTCTGGACGCATGATCCGGACGGAACGCAGATTGAAGTGATGGAAATGCCGCCGGAGTCCCTGCAGGCCCAGGCGGACGCGCGGCTCGGCGCAGGTACCTGATATGAAAGTGATTGTCATCAACGGCCCGATGGGAGTGGGAAAAACCACCGTCGGGAAAGCCATTGCGGAACGGTATCCGGGAACCGCCTTTATTGACGGGGACTGGTGCATGGATCTCCATCCCTTTGTGGGCAATACGGAAACCCGGGCCATGGCGGTGGACAATATCCTCCACATGACCGGCAACTACATGCGCTGTTCTGCCTGTAAAATGGTGGTGCTGGTGTGGCTGATGGATGATCCGCAGGTCTGCCGCCAGATTACGGACGGGATTTCCGCCATGGGAGCGGAAACGGAAAGCGTGACGCTTGTCTGCGACCGGGAAAGCCTGGTCCGCCGGTGGAAAAACGACCGGGACTGTGAATGGCGGACAGATGAATGGCTGGAGGTCAGCCTGAAATCGCTGCCCCGCTTTACGGCCATGGAAAACACGATAGACACCGGCCACCTGTCGGTGGACGAAATCGTGGAACGAATTGTACCGGAGAACTGAAAATGCAGGAACAATATATCTGCAGGACTGCCTCCCCGAAGGACATGGAACGGAAATGGGATTATGAAATCAGCCGGAACGTGGATGACCGGGAAAACTGGATTGCCTGGAAAAAAGAGGCGCTGGCCAATCTCCGGGAAGGCAGGGCAATCCCATATTACGGAATCCTGGACGGGGAAATCATCTGTGAGGCAACAGCCATCATCGATCCGGACGCCGCGCAGAACAGCAGCGGCCTGATCGACAGCCGGACGGCGTACCTGTGCGCCTTCAGGACCAATGAACCGTTCCGGGGAAAAGGGTATTTCTCCGGATTGTTCCGGTTTATGGCAGATGATCTGCGGAGCAGGGGATACACACGCCTGACCCTGGGCGTGGAACCGGAAGACAAGGTCAATAAAGCAATTTACCGGCACTACGGGTTTACGGAACTGATCAAAACAGATACCGAAAAATACCCGGATGGAACCACAGTGGACGTGGAGTATTACGTGAAGGAATAACAGGAGCAGGAACGATGTTTGCCAGGAAAGCATCCGGAGAAGAAATGCTGCGGCTGTGGGGATACCGGGACGGTGAGGAGCCGTCCCCCACTGCCCGGTTTTTCCGGGACAATATCGCCTCCGGGAACGCGGATTTCTGGACGATGGACCATAACGGGGAACTGATCGGGGAACTGTACACTTTCCGGGATATCCCGGAAGACCGGGATTTCGCGGACGGAAAAACGACCGCGTACCTGTGCGCCTTCCGGATCCGGGAGGATTTCCGCGGGCAGGGCCTGGGCACCCGGCTGATGGAAACGGTCCTGGCCAGCCTGAAGACGGAAGGCTTCCGGCGCGCGACCATCGGGGTCGGCCCGGAGGAGGAGCAGAATGTCCGGCTGTACCGCCGCATGGGCTTTACCGGAAAGGTCAAGGACTGTTATATGGATCCATGCGCTATGGATGAATATATGCGGCCGCGGGCGGATGACTGCTACTGGCTGCTGGCAAAGGATTTATAACCCTGAAAACAGAAAACAGGCGCTGCCATAACGGCGGCGCCTGCTGGTTTTGGGGGATCAGAAGCATTTTCCCATGCGCTGTTTTTT
This sequence comes from Clostridia bacterium, assembly GCA_017427165.1. Classification (GTDB taxonomy): domain Bacteria; phylum Bacillota; class Clostridia; order Christensenellales; family Aristaeellaceae; genus Aristaeella. The sequence goes on along the minus strand of JAFRTK010000109.1, from coordinate 3,271 downwards.
GCACTGCTCGATTTTGCCGCAGCGGTAGCACAGCTCATTGTCGCACGCCCCGTCCTTTTCAAAGCAGGACAGGATGTTGTTTACGGTGGTCTCCGCGATGTTGTTCAGCGCCTCCTCCGTCAGGAAAGCCTGGTGGGAGGTGACGATCACGTTGGGCATGGAGATCAGCCGGGACAGCAGGTCGTCGTTCAGGATATGCCCGGACCGGTCCTCAAAGAACACGTCCGCTTCCTCCTCGTATACATCCAGGCAGGCCGCGCCGACCTTCCGGGCCTTGATGCCTTCCAGCAGGGCTTCCGCGTCAATCAGGCCGCCCCGGGAGGTGTTCACGATCACGACGCCCTTCTTCATCTTTCCGATGGCTTCCGCGTTGATCATGTGCCGGGTTTCATCCGTCAGCGGGCAGTGGAGGGAGATGATGTCGCTCCGCTCCAGCAGCTCATCCAGGGAGACATAGTTGATTCCGCTGTCCTTTGCCGGGAACAGGTCGTAGGCGATCACGTTCATGCCGAAGCCGCGGCAGATATCGATGAAGATCCGGCCGATCTTGCCGGTGCCGACGACGCCCACGGTTTTCCCGTGGAAATCAAAGCCGGTCAGGCCGTTCAGGGAGAAGTTGAACTCGCGGGTCCGGTTGTAGGCCTTGTGGATCCGGCGCACAGAGGTCAGCAGCAGCGCGATGGCGTGCTCCGCCACGGCGTACGGGGAATAGGCCGGAACATGCACCACGTGGATTTTGCCGAAGGCGGCCTGCAGGTCTACGTTGTTGTAACCCGCCGAACGCAGCGCGATCAGCCGGACGCCGTATTCATACAGCTTTTCGATGACCGCCGCGTTGACGGTGTCGTTGACAAACACGCATACGGCTTCGCAGCCCTTTGCAAAATCCACCGTGTCTTCGTTGAGCTTGGCCTCCAGGTATTTGAACCGGATGCCGTGCTCTCCGCCGTACAGTTCAAAAGAGGGCTTGTCATATGCCTTTGCGTCGAAGAATGCCACTTTGATCATTTTTCCGCCTCCTTCATCAGGCCGGGTTGGTTGACAGGAATCAGTTTTTTGCTTTATGGCTGAGCAGCACCAGCGCGATTACCAGCGCCAGCGGGAAAATGCTTCCCACCAGCATGCCGGACTGCAGATTATCCCCGGCCTGCTGGGTCACTGTACCGACCAGGCTCGGGCCGAACGCGCCGCCCAGGTCACCGGCCATGGCCAGCATGGCAAAGAGGGCGGTTCCGCCCTTGGGAATCCGGGGAGAGGTGATGCTGATGGTTCCCGGCCACATGATGCCGACGGAGAAGCCACAGAGAATGCAGCCGACAAGACCCAGCACCGGGCTGGAGGACAGGCTGGCCAGCAGGTAGCAGCACAGGCACAGGATGCCGGAGCCGATCATGAACTTGGTCAGATCCATCCGGGGACCGAACTTGCCGTAGATCACCCGGCAGATGCCCATGGTGACGGCGAACAGGCACGGGCCGGCCAAGTCACCCACCGTCTTGGTGAAGCCGAGCGCCGCTTCCGTGAAGGCGGAAGCCCACTGGGCCATGGACAGCTCGGAAGCCCCGGCGCAAACCATCAGCAGGATGGCTACCCAGAAGAGCGGAAGCCGGAACAGCTCCCGGATCTTCATACCCTTGCCTTCCTCCGTCAGGTGCTCGATGGGGCAGGTGGCGAAATTGAAGATGTTATACAGCGGAACCAGCGCCCAGATGCAGGCCAGCCACTTCCAGTGCTCAATTCCGAACACCGCGAAGAACAGGGTGGAGAGCAGGATCACCCCCACCGATCCCCAGCAGTAGAAGGAATGCAGCAGGCTCATTACGGCGTCCTTGTGCTCGAAGGGGCAGGCCTCCACAATGGGGCTGGCCAGCACCTCGATCAGGCCGCTGCCGATGGCGTAGATCACCACGCAGATCATGATGCCGATGAACGGATCGGCAAACAGGTCCGGAATAAAGGCCAGGCCGGCCAGACCGAGGGCGGAGGCGACTTCGGAGGCCACCACGCTGCGCCGGTAGCCGATGGAATCCACAAAACGCGCGCAGAAAACATCCACCAGCAGCTGGGTCAGGAAAAACGCCGTGGGAATCAGCGCGATCTGCCCCAGGGAGATCGAATAGTCCGTATGGAATTTCAGGAAGAGCAGCGGAGCGAAGTTTGCCGTGATCGCCTGGGTGATGAACGCCAGGTAGCATGCGATCAGTGTTTTCCGGTAATTCTTCTCCATGGGGTCCTCCGGGTAAGATAACAAAATGGAACTGCCGGATATCAGTATACCAGAAAAAGCGGAGTCCGGACCGGGAAAAAAGATTTTGTCAGTTTTCCCCGTCCATTTTCCTGATCAGCTCCACGGTGGCCCGGTAACAGTTTTCCAGGGCTTTCGCGTTCAGGTTGTCCGCGGTGTCGCGCCGGGTATGGTAAATGCGTTCCAGCTGATGGCTCATTCCGGTAATCCCGGCGGAGCGGAAACCGCCCTGTGTAAAGGCCGCGCTGTCGGTCGCACCGCCGAACAGCGGCACCTTTCCGCTCCGGCAGGGCACGCCGGCATTTTCAGCCGCCTGCAGGAATGCGCTGCACAGGCCTTCGTGCGACCGGACGGTGGCGTTCAGGTCCTTTCTGTTGACCATCAGCCAGCGGGGGTTGTAAATGGTGTCATAGCAGATAATGCTGGTCGGGACATCCCTGTAATCGTTCCGGTGTACCCGGCACCAGGCTTTCGCACCGCGGAGGCCGGCTTCCTCGGAACCGGTCAGGATCACGCCGATTTCCGTGTGTTCCGGCCGGATCCCCAGCGTTTCCATTTCACGGAGAAGACTGATTCCCATCATGCATCCGGAGAGGTTGTCATTGGCCCCGTCCACAATGCGCCGGGGATTGTAAGTGATGCTCAGCAGCAGGAAGAACGGGATGAATGCCAGTCCCCACAGCCCGGCAGTCCGGGTCCAGTCCCCGGCACCGCCCAGCGCGCAGGCGGCCAGGAAAAGATAGAAGAAGACGCCGGCGGTTGCCATGAGCCCCGGTATTTCAAAGATGATTCCGCCGAACCGGTAATTCAGGGGAAATTCCCAGGCGGCGTCGGTGTGCCCGTTCAGGAAGATGCGCTGCCGGACCTCCCCGCTGCACGGGCGTACGGCGGTCACGTTGGTTCCCGTCCGGCGGGGGAACAGGCGGTCGATTACCGGCCGGTACATCACAAAATGAAACAGGAACAGGAACAGGCTGATGCATCCGAACAGGATGCTGAGCCAGGGACGGATAAAGAAGAAAACCG
>JAFRTK010000017.1 GCA_017427165.1 Clostridia bacterium | reverse complement strand
GCCCGGTCCGCAGTGATGCTGATCCTGCCGGAGGTGGACTTGGCGGCAACCTTTTCCGCTTCATCCAGGTCTGCGCTGAGGTCACCGGAGGTGGAATTCAGGGTCAGGGTGCGGACTTTTCCGCGCACGATCAGCTTCACTTCACCGGAAGTGCTGCCGGCAGTGATGTCCGGGGCGGTGACGGAGGCGGTTATGTCACCGCTGGTGCTGTCCAGGGATACGCGGTCCGCGGTAATGGACGGGATATCGATTTCCGCGCTGGTGGCACCGATCACCGCGCTCTTCAGCACGGTGCCTTCCGGCAGGGTGATCACCAGGTGTTTTGCGGGGGTGTTCAGGCGGATGCCGGGCTTGTTGTACTGCACCTGCAGGGTGGTGCCTTCCACCTTCCACTGCAGCCGGTCGTCGTCACTGATGGCGCGGCTGGCAGTTTCCTCCAGGGTCACGGTGTTCTCCGCGTGGTACGCGATTTTCACGCTGCCGGCAGTCCAGTTGATATTCAGGTTTTCGATTTTATCAGTAATGACGGCGTTGCCGCCCTTGAAATTGCCGCCGGTGACACCGGAAACAAGGGAATTGATTTCGGCACAGCCGGACAGGATCACGGCGCAGAGCGCCAGGGCCAGGACCAGGGCAATCTTTTTCATTTCAGGATACCTCTCTTTTTCAGTTCGGGAATTACCACATAGAAGGCCAGTCCGCAAAGCAGCGCGGCCAGGAGCAGCAGGCGCGTCAGGCCGAGACCGTTGTTCCGGATATCGATCGCTTCCATCATGAGGCCGAACAGGCCCAGGTCCACTGCGATCACCGTAACGGCTTTCCGCTCCGGTACAAAGGGCCGGATCGGCTTTGCCTTGATCACAAAAGGCAGGAAGAAGACCGAGAGCCCGAACAGCGTCGCGGCGGTTACCACGAAGAACCAGTCGCCGCCGGTGCACAGGCAGATCACGGCAAAGAGCAGGACCACCGTGGCGGTAAAGGCGCAGAAGGTCCAGAACAGCTTGTTCTCCGGCACCATCAGCGGCACCACCGTGACGGACGCGGCCACCGCGACCGAGGCGAGGGTGATCAGGAACCAGCCCATTCCGCCGCCCTGCAGGCGGTTGATGAACAGGCAGATCACCACGGGGATCAGGAATATCCATGCCAGCACGCTGCCGATTGCGGCGCTGCGGCGTCCCATCTGTTTTTTCTGTTTCCGGATGACATCTTCCCGCTCGGCGCCGAGGCGGTCTTCAATCTCGCTTTTCCGGAGATTGACCAGCTCCTCCAGGCAGTCCGGGCATTCCTGCAGATGTTCATCCACCAGGGCGCGGCTTTCCTTGCTGCACACGTCGTCCGCGTACAGGGGCAGCAGGTCCCGGATAATATTGCAGTCAGTTTTCATCCGCATTCATCCTTTCCTGTAATTTCAGCCGGGCCCGATGATATGTGACACGCGCCCAGTTTTCCGTTTTGCCGAATATCGTTCCGATTTCCCGGAAGGACAGCTCCCCGAATACCCGCAGCTCGAAGGCTTCCCGGTAGGGTTCATCCAGCGCGTGCAGGGCCATGTGGATCCGGAAGGAGGAATCCCTGTCCATGGTGAGCTGCTCGGGGGTTTTCTCCTTCGAGGGGATTTCCTCCGGCATCTGTTCCGTTCGGGTCTGCCGGCGTTTTTCATCGAGGAACAGATTCCGGGCGATCGCACACAGCCAGGTCACCTCATCCGATTCGTTCCGGAAGGAAGCGCTCTTGGACATTGCCCGGCTGAAGGTTTCCTGGGTGACATCCTCCGCCAGGTTCTGATCCCCGCAGAGCGTCATTGTGAAGGAGTACACCCGCATGTAGTAAGCATCGTACATCTTTTCCCAGGCCTGGTCGTTCACACATCATCACCTCCTTCCCGGCTGAATTCCATGGATTAGACGGACAGGATCCGTTTTCGTTACAGGAAAATTCAAAAAAATTCTAAAAAAGTTTTCCGGACCCGGAATGCGGGCCCGGAAAAACGGTGATACCGGCCGGTGTGCCGGCCTGCGGGATCAGTTGTTTCCAGACGAGGAGGATGAGGAGGAAGAGAAGGAAGATGACCTGGCTTCCCGGTCCTTGATCATATGCTGCAGGGCAACCAGGATCGCAACCACCGTCTGCTCATGCTCCGGCTGGTAGATATCCACGCAGTATTTGTCGTGCAGGGAGAGGAACTTCTGGCTGATGACCGCGATGACCTGCTCCCTTTCGTCATACAGTTCGAAATTCAGGGCGGCGATATTGCCCCGCAGCTGCCAGCCGAGGCCTTCGATATTCGTGATATCGCGGACCAGGTGCCACAGCTCGTTGGAAATCTGGAACGAGGTGCCGTTTTCCATGGTCACGAAGTGGCGCTCATGGAGGGTCAGCAGTTTCCGCTCGATATGGGCCACGCGGTTTCCGGCAGCGTCCAGCACGTCTGTCTTGTCATGCAGGGACGGGAACTTGGTCTGCGCGTGGTAAATGACCTGCTCATGCTCATCGGTGATGTCCGTGTGCTTGTGCAGGGAAATGACCTTGGATGTCGTGAACAGAGAACGCACCGGCTCCCCGAACCGCTCCACGTTGTTGACATTCGCCTGCTCGCCCGCTTCCCGGAAACGGAGATATTTTGAAAAAACGCCCATACGCATCCTCCTTCTGTACCGGCCTGCGGCGGCAAGTGCCGGCGGCCATGGGATATTATAGCATCCCGGGGCCGGAAAGGACAGATGTTTTTGGGCGTTTGCG
>JAFRTK010000108.1 GCA_017427165.1 Clostridia bacterium | reverse complement strand
CCGATTGGTATAACTTGTCAAGTAATTTTTCAACCGTTCGTTGAATCTTTCTCTTTCCCGCCTGCCTGCCGCTCCGTTCTATGCCTCTATTTTATCTTTCTTCTTTCCGCAATACAGACCGGATCGGAAGAAATAAGCGGTACTATTTCTCCGTTTTCAGAATACCTGCCTCCACAGCATCACCTGTGACCGGAATCCGGTCATCTTCTCCTCCCCGGTCACACGGTATCATTACAGTTCAGTGGAAGGTCAAGCACTTTTTCAAAAAAAGCTGCTGCTTTTGTCAGCGGCTTTTTCGTTTGCAAAATATCGTTTCCGAACCGAGCCCGGATTCTCCGTCTCCGGGCATCACGGGGAAAATTTTCATTTCATATTGATATGAACTTATTTTCCATTTACAATAGCTTTGGAGGATTGTCCCGCAAAGCGCTCGCTTTCTCTGCGCAGCGGGCAGAAAACAATGGAGGAGAACGGAGAATGAAAAAACTGTTGGGTGCGCTGGCGTTGTTTGCGCTGGCGCTGGTACTCGTCCTGGTGCCTTCGGCGGATGCGAAGGCAGATTCCCCGGCTTGCCCCGTATGTAATGAACCCTGCTCTGCGGTTTCCAACGGAGACGACACTCATCACTGGGTCTGCAGTAACGGGGACTGCACCGGTTACCAGAATACGGTCGGTTCCCCTGGAGACTGTTCCGGCGGCACGGCCACCTGCGTAAGCGGGCCGGTCTGCGATGTTTGCCATGCGGAATACGACAAAGCAAACCCGGACAACCATGACTGGAGCGAGTGGACGCCTGATCCCGGGAACACGGCAAACCATGTCCGCGTCTGCAGGCGGAACGGCTGCGGCGCGAAGGAGACACAGCCGCACCTCTTCGGCAGCTGGCAGGACAACGGGGACGGAACACACACCGGCACCTGCGCCTGCGGCGCAGAGATCACCGAGCTCCATTACGATCCATGGGAGGGGACCTGCAATTATCAGCCCCACTGCTATAAGTGCAATCGCGATTACGGCACGGTTGCCGATCATGAGATGTACTACGAGGATCGCGGCGAGAGCGGGCATAAGCCGCAATGTTACCATTGCGACCTCTACTTCTTCCTGGAGTCCCACTCCGGCGGCACGGCCACCTGCGTAAGCGGGCCGGTCTGCGATGTTTGCCATGCGGAATACGGCAAGGCGAACCCGGACAACCATGACTGGGGCGACTGGACGCCTGATCCCGGGAACACGGCAAACCATGTCCGCGTCTGCAGGCGGACCGGCTGCGGTGCGAAGGAAGCACAAACGCACCTCTTCGGCAGCTGGCAGGACAACGGTGACGGCACCCATTCCCGCGTATGCGGCGTCTGCGACCGGACAGAAGCCGGGGCCCACTCCGGCGGCAAGGCCACCTGTACGGAAAAAGCAAAGTGCGAAGTCTGTGAGCAGGAATACGGCAATCCTCTGGGTCACGACCTGATCCGCCATGACGCCAAAGCCCCGACCTGCACGGACATCGGCTGGGATGCCTATGATACCTGCTCCCGCTGTGATTACAGCACCTATACGGAGAAGGCAAAGCTGGACCACGACCTGATCCACCACGACGCGCAGGCAGCTGCCTGCACGGAAATTGGCTGGGCTGCCTATGATACCTGCTCCCGCTGCGATTACACCACCTATGCGGAAAAGGCCACCCTGGGCCACGATATCGTGAAGCATGAAGCGAAGGCGCCCACCTGCTCTGAAATCGGTTGGGATGCTTATGAGACCTGCTCCCGCTGCGATTACACCACCTATGCGGAAAAGGCCGCCCTGGGCCACGATATCGTGAAGCATGAGGCGAAGGCGCCCACCTGCTCTGAAATCGGTTGGGATGCTTATGAGACCTGTTCCCGCTGCGATTACACCACCTATGCGGAAAAAGCCGCCCTGGGCCACAGCCTGAAAATGACGGCGAAAGCCGAACCCACCTGTACCGACCCCGGAACGGAAGCCTTCTGGACCTGCGGGCGCAGCGGGTGCGGCAGACTGTTCAGCGACGCAGAAGGACTGCATGAAATTACCGTGCCGGCAGTGCTTCCGGCACCAGGTCACACAGAAACCGCCGATCCTGCCGTTGACCCAACCTGCACGACGGCCGGCCTGACGGAAGGCAGTCACTGCTCCGTCTGCGAAGCCGTCCTGACTGCGCAGGAAGAAATTCCCGCTCTGGGCCATTCCTATGGCTCATGGAAACCTTCTGACCGCCGCTGGCATGCGCACAGCTGCTTCCGCTGCGAAGACGAAACCCGCATCCCCTGCTTCCTGGTTACCGTCCAGCTCGGCAGTGAAAACAGCTTCCTGCTCTGTCCGGTCTGCGGATACCGTGACGAGATGGAAAACATGGAAGCCATCCGGGACGCAAGGATCAGCGGCAAAAAGCCGGACGGCAATCCGGCTGTGTTCCTTTCAGGGCCGGAAGAAGACTTCCGCCTGCTCTCCGTAGCGTTTGAGTCCGAAGGCAAACCGGTCCGGTTTGCCGGTGAAGTGACTGTCGCACTGCCTGCTGAGCTGATCAGCGGCTGCAGTCTGGTCCTGATCGCCCCGGACGGCACTGAATCCCCTGTTGAGTATACAGTCAACGACGGCTGGATTGAATTCACCCTCAGCTTCCCCCAGGATGATCAGCCCGGATCTGTTCAGGTCCTGAAGCTGATCGCGTAAGGAAACCATATCTTTATCAGATAAAACATGCACCTGCCGTGAACCGCTTCCCGTCAAGTAGACAGTGAAATAAAAAACAAGACGGGAGCAAGAAATATCTGGTGACCAACAAAGGTTGCCAGATATTTTCTTTGGGAAAAGCACGGCAAATAGCACACTGTTGTCATCCGGTCAAGGGCTTCGCAAGTGGTCTACGACTACCCTTGACCGGATGCAATCAGTGAACAGAGGGACGGTTCCTTTCGTTCGATTTTCTATCCTTTTAGTTCTGCAATAAGTTTCGGAATCCCGGCCAATTCCCCCACCGCTTCCTCCGCCCATTCCGGGAAGATATCCCGGTTCATCGCGGAACAAAGGGTGATCACCGGAGAAGTGATCCGGTCGAGTAGCACCAGTTCCTCATCCGGCTTTCCGTATACGGAGAAGAATTCCTGTTTGTTCTCTTCGCTGAACCAGTAGGTCACATTCCGGATATCGTTTACGCAGTTTCCCTTGCCCAGCAGGTTGTAATCAAACATCATGGCTGCTGAATGATCCTTCCGCACCACCATGTTGGTATAGTAGAAGTCATTGTACGTCAGCGTCCGGGGCGCAGCATCCATCCGGTTCCGCACCGCTTCAAAATGACGCGTTATTGCCTTCAGTCCTTCCGAATCCTGCAGGCTGAATTTCTCCCGGAGCGCTTCAATATTCTCCCGGGTGAAGGAATCCCATTCCTCGTACATCCCGGCCCCGTGCTGCCGCACATACTCCACGCCGTTCGTGTGCAGGGTTTTATACCACTCCGCGATGGCCCGGACCACTTCCGGGTTTTCGAAGTCTTCCTCCGCGCCCAACCGCCAGGTGTCCGAAGCGTCAATATCCTCCAGCAGGATGGACCGTTCGCTCTGCCCCAGCACTTCAATGGTCGGGATGCCGCAGCTCCGCAGGATACCGTAGTTCCGGATCTCCCTCCGGAATTCCTCATCCTCAAAGCATTTCAGCACCGCCGTGCCATTCTTCCACGGCACCCGGGCCACAATCACGCCGTCCTTCTCCCGGATCAGGCCTGCGCCGTCACCGTTCAGTCCGTAATATCCAAGTTCCTCCCGGAAAAGGGTGGAATTCAGTCCGTTTTCCATTCCGTTACCTCACATATAGAATATATCCTGCCATCTATATTACCGGGAAAACCACCTCCTGGCAACAGATGCGTTTCATGGTTCATTTTTGACGAACCCGGCATCGTCTGGTATGATATGCAGCAGGCAGGAAATTCTATCATATTCCTTCTATTTCCGAATATGTCATGCAGGAGGTGCAGACTGTGAGAAGGCAAAAACCCTTGAAGCATCCGGCGTACTATATCGCCTGCCTCCTGGTTTTCCTGCTCGTCGGACTGTGGTTCCTGACTTCCGAGACCTATGAAGAGAGATTCAGCACGCGGCTTGAACCCTACGCCCCGCTTGCTTTCAGGGTCGAAGATTTTGACGGTCTGGAACGGACGCTGTTCCGTTTTCCCGCCGATAAGGGCCATATGCTGACCGGCTGTATGTACAGTGCCGGCACCGGTCAGAAGGGCATTGTCGTAATCGCCCATGGGCTGGGCGGCGGCGGCCACAACTCCATGATGGATGTCGCGGCTTACTTTGCCCGGAACGGGTATTATGTCTTCGCCTATGACGCGACCGGCAACGGCAGAAGCGAAGGAAAAGGCATCGGCGGAATCCCGCAGGGGGTAATCGACCTGGAATATGCCATCTCCTTTGTGGAGAACAGCGGCAACTTTCCCAGCCTGCCGGTTGTGCTGTTCGGCCACAGCTGGGGCGGCTACTGCGTATGCAGCGTCCTGTCTTTCCACCCGGAAGTCAGGGCGGTTATCGAATGCTCCGGATGCAACACTTCATACGACCTGTTCAAAGCTGCCGGAAAGAAAGAGGGCGGCGCATTCATCTATGCAATGATGCCGTTCATCCGCCTGCATGAAAAGATCCATTTCGGCAAATACGCCGACGCTTCCGCGCTGGACGGTTTTGCCGCCAGCAAAGCCGCTGTCATGGTTGTGTACAGTGCGGATGATGACGTTGTCCCGATTGAAACCGGTTATGACCTGTTTTACGAAAAGTACGGCAGCGATCCGCGGTTTACTTTTGTCCGCTTTGAAAACAGGGGCCACAATTATGTCTATGACGACCATACCTACATCAATGAATTCAATGCGGAATACGATGAATGGTTCAAAGCCCTGGATTATGACCATGCCGAAAACCCGGACCGGTTCGCAGCGGACCGGGCGGAATTTTTCTCCGCCCACCTGGACAGGGAAAAGTGGAGCACCCGGCTGGATCCGGAGCTCTTTGCCCGGTTCTTAAGCTTTTATGATGCACATATCGGTCCGTAAGCCGTATTTGCAACCTCAGGTTGCGGAATTGCAAACTGAGGTTGGTAGTATCCGCTGCCGGAAAACGGTATTCTCCCCCTTGAAAGGAGGGTGATCTCATGAACTTTGGAGAAAACCTGCAAAACATTCGTAAGAAGAACCATATGTCCCAGGAAGACCTGGCGGAGCTGCTCGGCGTCAGCCGGCAGGCCGTATCGAAGTGG